>JBKKDW010000195.1:0-3075 GCA_046708025.1 Candidatus Limnocylindrales bacterium | reverse complement strand
GGGATTCCCCGCCCCGGGGGTTGGGGTCGCCCCGGTGGGGTTTTCCGCCGTGGGGTTTTCCCCCCGCGTCGCGGACGGCCCTGGAGACGAGGGACCAGCTCGGACAGCTCCAAGGCGATGTCGACCGGCCGGGCGCCCAGCCGGGACAGCAGCTCGAAGACCGCCGCGCGCTCCTCGTGGCACATCAGCACGATGACCCGCGGCGCGTCGGATCGGCCAGCGCTGGCAGCGGCCCCGGCGGCCCCGTTCAGCTCGGCCCGCAGGGCCTCTGTCTCGGATGGGTAGACCGGGATGTCGGCGGTCGCGACCCCGGCCCCCTTGACCCCGGCGAGCAGCTCGCCTACGACCGACGCGGCCGTCCGACCGCGCAGGTACTTGAGGGTCTCCTTGACGGCGACCCGCTGGGCCCGGCTGGCGGCGATCCGGCCGATTCCGCGGAGGGTGTCATCCGGACGGTCGCCGGCGGTCCCGATGATCGCGGTGATCGGGGCGGCGCGTGCGGCCGCCCCGGCGGCGATCCCCTCGGCCACGTCGAGGATGGCCGCGAGGCCCGCCTCGTTATGGGCGAAGTCGACGATCACGACCCGCGCGCCGAGCCGGAACAGGTTGAGCCGGCCGGGCGATCGTTCCGTGTTCGGGGCGAACCCGATCAATCCATCGCGAACCTGGGCGATCGTGGCCCCCAGGCCGCGCGCCCCGCCGGCAGCCGCCAGGACGTTGGCCACGTTGTGCCGGGCCAGACCGCCGATCGTGATCGGTACGCGGGCGACCTCCACGATCTTCCGTTCGGTCGCGCCGTCGGCCTCGACGATGACGCCGCCGTGCACCAGGTAAGCCCGGCCGCCGCCCGCCCGGTGGCGCCGAACGGCCCGCGAGCCACGGCCGCCGAGAGTGAATAGCGCGACCCGGGCCTGCACCCGGCGAGCAACCGCCGCTACCAGCGGGTCATCCGCATTGAGTACCACCCAGCCGTCCGCCCGGGTGATCCGACAGATCGTGGCCTTGACCTCGGCCAGCTCGGGCAGGGTGTGGATGCCCTGGAGGTCGAGATGGTCGGACGAGACGTTGGTGAGGATGCTGGCGTCATTCGATTCGTAGCCGATACCGCGCAGGACGATGCCGCCGCGGGCGGTCTCGAGCACGGCCACATCGACGTCGCCGCGGGCCAGGATCTGCTGCGCGCCGGCCGGCCCGGTCCAATCGCCCGGCTCGACCATCCGTTCGTCGACCAGGACCCCATCGGAGGTGGTAGTCCCGACATGGCGGCCGCCGAGCATCAGGATGTGGGTGATCAGCCGGGTCACCGTGCTCTTGCCGTTGGTCCCCGAGATCGACGCGATCGAGATCGTCCGCTCGGTGTCACGGATCCAGGTCGGCGGGGTGGTCCGCGCCTCCCCAAGTCGTGCTGCCCAGCGATCCAGCAAGCGCTGCTGGGCTGACGTCAGGCGGGCGGATCGTGACAACGGGATGTCCCGACCGGACAGAGCGACCGCCGCTTCGGCCAGGGCCAGGGCGCGTTCCGCCCCAATCCACGGAAAGGTCACGATCCAGTGGCCGGGGTCCGACGATCGATGCACGGCCAGTCCGTGCCGACCCTCGCCGTGCTCGACCCGCAGCCGGCGGATCCAGCCGGCGACTGCGATCACGCCTTCGGGCCAGTCTCGGGCCGGCACGGACGCCCCGAGCCGGACCAGGGCATGTCGGGCGGGGTCGCGCTGGCCGTAGAAGGTCCGGCGCTTGCCGACGGCGAATTCGAGCTTGACCACCGGCTCGAGCCGGTAGACGTTGGGTCCCTCCAGGAGACGGGTCTCGACCAGTCGCACAGTCCGCGCAGGATACCAAGCGGGCGGCGTCGCTAGACTGCGGCCATGGACGCCCCAACCCGCCCGGCGACGCCGACCGCCACGCCCTCGACCGCCGAGCTGGATCGTCTGCGGGCGGTCATCTCGGGCGATCTGCCCGACTACCTCGACAACCTCGCGCGCCTGGTCAACACCGACTGCGGGAGCTACACGCCGGCCGGCGTGAACGCCGTCGGTCGCTGGACCGGCGGGTTCCTGGCCGACCTCGGGGCGACCGTGGAATATCGACCCGACCCCGACGGGCGCCTCGGTGACACGGTCGTCGCGACGTTCAACGGGGGCTCCGGCGGGCCGCGCGTGCTGCTCATCGGGCATCTCGACACGGTGTTCGATCCGGGAACCGCCGCCCAGCGCCCGTTCCGGATGGAGGATGGCGTCGCCCACGGCCCCGGCGTCACCGACATGAAATCGGGCCTGCTGGCCGGTCTCTATGCGCTCAAGGCCCTGATCGGCGAGCGCGGCGGCCTGCCCTTCGAGCGGCTCGTGTACGTTGCCAATCCTGACGAGGAGATCGGATCGCCGACCTCCTCGCCGCATATCCGGGCCATCGCCGCCGAGGTCGACGTCGCGCTCGTGCTCGAATGCGCCAGGGCCAACGGCGACATCGTCTCGGCGCGCAAGGGAATCCTCGACCTTCGTCTGCACGTGCACGGTCGCGCCGCGCACGCCGGCGTCGAGCCTGAAAAGGGTCGCAGTGCGATCCTCGAGGCGGCCCGGATCGTCACTGCCGTGCATGCCCTCAACGGTCGCTGGCCCGGCGTCACGGTCAATGTCGGGCTGATCGACGGCGGTACGCGCCCCAACGTCGTGGCCGAGCAGTGCAGCCTCGAGGTGGATATACGGGCGGTCTCGCGCGACGAGCTCGAGGCGGCCGAGGTGGTGGTCCGCCGCACGGCCGAAGCGACGGAGGTCGACGACACGACGGTGGAATTCGAGACCATGGCCCGCTGGTGGCCGATGGAGAAGCTGGAGCGGAGCGGGCGCCTCGTGGAGCACGCCCAGGCGGTCGCTCAGGCGCTCGGCTTCGAGGTCCGCGACGCCTCAACCGGTGGCGCCTCGGATGCCAATACCACGGCCGGGCTGGGCGTCCCCAGCCTCGACGGGCTCGGCCCGATCGGCGGCAATGACCACTCGCCCGCGGAGTACCTCGACGTCGAGTCGATCGTGCCCCGGACGACGATGCTGGCCGGCTTGCTGCTGGCGATCGCCGCCG
>JBKKDW010000194.1:0-6334 GCA_046708025.1 Candidatus Limnocylindrales bacterium | reverse complement strand
GCGGTGTCCCAGCTGCAGTTGGCCTACGCGCAGGGCACGGGCGGCGCGCTGCCGGTGTCCGAGCCGGGCGGCGGGCCGGGTGCGCCGGGCGGGTCGGGCAGGGCGGCGGCGGGGCGGGTGCACCGGGCTCGCTTACGCGGCCCCGCCGATGAGCATCACCTCGATCAGCGGGCTGTCCGTGTTCATGCGCTCGACCTCCTGGCCGCGCCAGATCCTGACCCAGGCGGGCGAAGACGGCCCACCGTTCGGTCTCGTCGATGATGATCCGGGCTGTCGCCGGCAGATCAGCGCCGGCCCCATCACGCAGGTGGATCGTCAGGCGCGGATCTGCCGACAGGTTGTGGATCCAGGCGCGAGTTCGCCCAGCAGTGGGCATCCCGGAGATGTACAACCGGCCGTCGAAGTTGTGCAAGACGATCTCGATGCGCCTCGGCTGACCTGTGCGACGACCGATCGTGGTGATGTCGACGAGCTGGCTGGGCGGGAGCGGCCGCGGAACCTGTTCGTCCAATGGAATACTCCTGTTAGTTGCGTACGCAACCAACGCTACGCCAGGCTCTGCGGGCGCGCAATGTCCGCTGCATCCGCGCTCAGCCGCGGCCGGCGGCCTCGCGCAGGGCGGCCTTGTGGGCGCGCTTGCCGGCCTGGTAGGCAGCGAGCGCCTCAGCCGAGTCGACGTCGCCCAGGGTTGGCCACGTCGGAGCAACGGTGTCGTAGCCCGGCGGACGGACGCCAAACCGCTTGCCGAGCACGGCGATCAGCGACTTCGACTTCATCGCGCCGATGCCAGGCAGGCCCAGCAGTCGTGCCTCCAGGCTCGGTCCGTCGACGGCCTCGTTCCAGACCGCCCGGGCGTCGTTGCCGTAGTTCGCGGCGATCGCGGCGCACAGGGCCTGGACCTTGCCGGCCATCGCCCCGGGGAATCGATGGAGGGCGGGTCGCTCGCGGAAGACGGCGTCGAGCTCGGCCGGATCCATGGCCGCGATCCGGGCCGCATCCAGGTGCCCCAGTCGCCGCTTGAGCTCGGCCGGTCCGCTGAAAGCCTTCTGCACGGTCACCTGCTGGTCGAGCGCGAACCCGATGAGCAGGGCCAGCGGCTCGTCCACGAGCAGGCGATCGGCCGCCGGATCGCCGGTGAACGGCAGGGTGGTGGGGGCCGTCACGGTCAGGACCCCCGGACGGTCGCGGCCGAGAGGCTGAGCGTCCCGATCACCGAGCGATAGTATCGGCTGGGTGCGGAAGGGTCGAGCCAGGCCGTGGACCCCGGAGTGCGGACGGACTTGAAGCGAAAGTCGATGGCTCCGCTGTGGCTCGGCGCGCTCTCGAAGATATCGGCCATCGTGCGCTCGGTCTTGAAGATCCCGGACAGGATGTACGAGGCGCTGGTGATCCCCTCGGCGAAGACGGCCCGGGCATTGGCCCGCAGGAATCCGGCCGCGAAGTTGTCGGCGCGCTTGATCGCCACCGCCCTGGTCGGGTTCCGGGCACCCCACTCGGAGTTCCCCGAGGCGTAGCACAGCCGGTTCAGGATGACCACCGCGTTGGGGGCGAGGTTGATATAGGTCTTGACGTAGTACTCGCCCCAGTACTTGACGTTGTCGTGGCCGCGGCCGGCTGAGGCGTTGAGACCGAAGCCATCCTTGGTCAATGCCGAGAAGGGTCCGTACGGGCTCGGATAGCCGTTCCCGTGGCCGAGATAGATCAGGACATTGGCGCCGCGGGTCGCCGACTTCACCTTGGTCCAGGTGGCATTCGGGCTGTAGATCTCAACGACGTTGGCGCCATAGGACCGAGCCTCCGACGCGTAGCGCTTGGCGCTGGTGATGTACTTGGCGGTGCTCGAACCCGCCGGTCCGACGATGACGACCACCTTCATGCCGGCCGCGGCCACGGGGGTTGGGTTGGTCGCGATGCCTCCGAGCGCCACGAGCGCAAAGGCAAGACTGATCACGGTCAGGCGCATCGGCCTGCTCCAAGACGCCCGCTGGGCGCCACCTTGGTAAACGGGCAACGCTCGTGCCTCCTCTCCGCCGGAACACCGCGCTGGGGCGCGGTGACGGTGGGTGGTGCCGCCGCTGGCAGGGCGTGCGACGTGACGGTCGCGCGTCTATCGGGGCGGGGATGTTTGGGACCGCTGCGAGTATGTCAGCCAGGGCCGGCCATGTCGACCCGCACTTTTGGGCTATGCTCCGGACGGCTCGACACCCGAGCCACCGTCGCTCCGGCCTGCCCCCGGGACGGGACATGCAGGAGCTCGCTATTTGACATTCGATTCCCTCGGCCTGTCGGCCGATCTCCTCCAGACCGTCGTCGAAGAGGGCTACCACACCCCGACGCCGGTCCAGGCGGGCGCCATCCCGCTGGTCCTCGCCGGTCGTGACCTGCTCGCTGCCGCCCAGACCGGCACCGGCAAGACCGCCGCTTTCGTGCTTCCGATCCTGGACCGGATGCGCGAGCACGCAAACACCAGCTTCTCGCCGGCGCGCCACCCGGTCCGGGTCCTGATCCTGGTCCCCACCCGGGAGCTGGCGATGCAGGTCGACGAGAGCGTCCGGACCTATGGGCGCACCGTCCCGCTCCGTTCAACGGTGGTCTATGGGGGCATCCCGATCGAGCCCCAGATCAAGGCCCTTCGATCCGGCGTGGAGATCCTCGTGGCCACGCCCGGCCGGCTGCTCGATCACGTCGGTCAGCGCACGGTCAACCTGGGGCAGGTCGAGATCCTGGTCCTCGACGAGGCCGATCGGATGCTCGACATGGGCTTTCTGCCGGACATCCGGCGGATCCTGGAATTGCTGCCGGCACGGCGTCAGAACCTGCTCTTCTCGGCCACGTTCTCGGAGGACATCCGAAACCTGTCGGGCTCGATCCTGCGCGATCCGGTCAAGGTCGAAGTGATGGCCCGCAACACCGCCGCCGAGGCCGTCCAGCAGCTGGTCTACCCGGTCGACCGGGATCGCAAGGAGAGCCTGCTGGCCCACCTGATCCGAAAGGATGACCTCCGCCAGGTCCTCGTCTTCACCCGGACCAAGCTGGCCGCCAGCCGGCTTGCCGCGCGCCTGGACCGCGAGGGCCTTGATGCCGTGGCCATCCACTCCGACCGCTCACAGCCCGAACGGACACGGGCCCTGGAGGGCTTCAAGTCGGGCGAGATCCGGGTGCTGGTCGCGACCGACGTGGCGGCCCGCGGCCTGGACATCGAGGACTTGCCAGTCGTGGTCAACTTCGAGCTGCCCTGGAATCCGCAGGACTACATCCATCGAATCGGGCGAACCGGCCGAGCGGGCGCCAGCGGTGCGGCGATCTCGCTGGTGTGCATCGACGAGACCGATCTCCTGCGCGGGATCCAGCGAATGTTGCGGACCGCGATCCCCTGGACGGTCGAAGACGGCTTCATCCCCGATCGCGAAACGGAGCCACGACCGCTGGGCGCTCGGGCAGGGCATGCCCGGACCAGCGCCGAACACCATGCCCAGCGCAAGCCCGTTCGCCGCCGGGTGGGCAGCGGGAGCAGCCTGGGGCGCTGACCTCCGGTCTTCGGTCGAGCCGCGCGGTTCAGCCGGGCTGACCGACTGGCTGCGCGGTTGCGGCGCCGGCGGTCACCGTCGAATTCGTTGCGATGACCGCTCCCGGGAAGAAGAAGCCGAGCATCAGGTCGGCATCGATCCGCTCGACCGCGTAGCGATTGACCAGGGCATGGTCGCCGACCGAGATGCCGGTCTCCGGGCGGTCGCGCAGAGACAGGCGCACATCGCGCAACATGACGAATTCGCCGGATGGCCGGCTGAGTGATCGGCCCGGATCGAAGCCGGGCATCGTCGCCAGGTCGCCCTCGAGCGTGTATGGACCGGAATCGAGGCGGACGTGGTGCCAGGCGGCATGGACCGGTGCACCCGGCTCGTCATCGGCGACGGCGATCAGGATGTCGTCGACCGGGATCATGATGGTGCCCGCCGATCGTGCCGTCGGATCGTCGAGGGTCCGCCAGGTGGCCCCATCAAGCTGCACGATGGCGTTCGCCGACAGAGCGTCGTGCAACGCCCCGGGTCGTGCCAGGACGCCGGCGGCCATCCCCGGTTCGTGTACATATCGACACGGATTGCCATCCTGACCCTCTGCCGGCGAGGCTGAACTGTGGCCCCCGCCGGCTGGCCGTGGAAGACCCGTCGGTACCGGGGCACGCCAGCCAGTCGTACCGGCCAGCGTGGAATGTGGTTCCCGACCGCACCGCTCGCCGCGCGCTCGTTCAATCGGGCGGCGTCCCGAGCACGATGCGCAGCAGCGCTCGGACCACGAGATTCGGATCGGCCCGGCTCTGGTTGGTCAGGACGGCGATGGCGATCCCCTCGTTGGGCAGCCAGCGCACGACGCTCCGGGAGCCCAGCAGACGCCCGGAATGGCCGAGGGTCGGGCGGCCATCGACGGTCGCCGCCTGGACTCCCAGGCCGTACGGGATCGAGGGCTTGAACGGCGCGGTGAGCTGGACGTCGGCGACCATCGCGGCGCGGCTGGCGGGCTGGAGGACGTCGCCCCCGTAGAGGGCCCGCGCCCAGGTGACGAGGTCGCCGGCGGTCGAGGCGATCGAGCCGGCGCCGCCGGCCGCTGTGACCACCGACGTGAACGGCACGATCTTCGTGCCGTCCGACAGGGGAATCGGCCGGAGGCGGAGACCCGGCCCATTGAACCGGTAGGGGCGGGCCAGCGGGCCGATCGGATCCTCGGTGCCCTGGTAGTGGGTGTGGCCCAGCCTGAGCGGGGCGAAGTACCGGGCCCGCAGCTGGGCGGCGAGGGGTTGCCCGCCGATCTCCTCGGCGAGCATCCCCAGGATCAGGTAGTTGGTGTTGGAGTAGTGCCAGCCGGTGCCCGGTTCGAAGTAGGGCTTCCCGACGTAGCCCAATATCTCGTCTGGCGTCCAGACCCGGTCCCGATCGGCCAGCAGCGCCTTGTCGATGTCGGGAGCGTAGAAGTAGTCGTGCAGGCCGCTCGTGTGGTTGAGCAGCTGGGCCACCGTGATCGCTGGGTCGATCGCCAGCCCGGGCAGGTAGGTGGTCACGCTGGCCGGAAGATCCAGCCGATCCTCCTCGGCGAGGGCCAGGATCAGGGCGGCCAGAAACGTCTTGGAGATGCTGGCAACGGCGAACCGGGTGTCCTGGGTCAGCCGGCGCCTGGCTTCGACATCGGCGAACCCACTCGTGGCCCGCCAGATCGTGCCATCGGCGAACAGGATCGCGGCCGACACTCCGGGCAGGCCGTAGGTTGCGCGCAGGCTCTTGAGCCGGGCCGAGAGCGCGTTCCGGGTGGTCGCATTCCCGGTCGGCGGCACCGTCGGGGGCAGCCCCACCGCCGGACCTGGCGGCGCGCTCGGCGTCGGGCCGGGCGTCGGACTGGGCCTGGGGGTCGGGGTGGCGACGGCCGTGAGCGTGGCGGCGGCACTCGCCAAGGGGCTGGGGCCAGGCGCGGCGACCGCCACCGGGCCCTTCGGCTCGAGCGGCCGCGGGAGCAGCCCGAAGCCGGCGACCCCGGCCGCCAGCGCCAGGGCAAGCACGGGCAGCGATCGAAGAAGCGGCCGGCTCATGACTGAAGTGGCGCGCACGGTGGCCCGCACCATACCGCGCGGCCACCGCGGGTACCATTCCAGCGATGACCGACGACCTGACGGCGACCGATGCCCCACACCTGCTCCGATCGGTGGGGCTGCTGGCCGACGGCCCGGGTCAGTGGGGACGACCCACCTCCGCACCGGGTGCCGGGATCTTCGTGGTCGAGCTGGTCGCGCCGCTGGCGGCGGCACCGATCGAGCTGACCCGGGTCGGCAAGTGGATCGAGCGCGTCGAGACGCTCCTGCTGGACGGGGAGCGCCCGGCCTCGAAGGCGCTCGCCGCTCGCATCGGGGCGTTCTGGCTGGCATCGCAGACCGTGCTGTTCATCGGCAGTTCGGACGTGTCGGTCGGCCGGCGGCTCGCGGCGATGGCCCGAACCGAGCTTGGCGACCGGCGACCGTACTCGGGCAGCCACTGGTTGAAGACCCTGCGTGGCCTCGATTCGGTGCGGGTCTGGTGGTCATTGACGAGCGCCACCGAGGAGTACGAAGACGCGCTGTTCGACGCATTCGCCGCCAGCGTGCCGGACAGTGAAGGCGCCCGACTCCCCGATCGCGAGCTGGTGCTGCCGTTTGCCAACCTGCGCCGCGGCGATGGCCGGCGGAAGGCGACCGGCCTGTCCGGTGCGCTGCTGGCCGAACCGCTGGCGCCCCCGCCGCCGCAGACCCGGATCGTGCAGCTGCCCGATGGCGCTGCGGACGGCGCACATGGCGAACCGCCCGAACCGCGCAAAC
>JBKKDW010000193.1:0-8530 GCA_046708025.1 Candidatus Limnocylindrales bacterium | reverse complement strand
GGCCCGAGCTCGTCGCTCCCGGAGGAGGGTCCATGGCTGCAGGGACGCCGACCAGACGTCGATTCGCCGCGGCTGCCTCGGCCGAACGGCGGGGGGAAGCCCTCGCGGCGTATGGGTTCATCGCGATCCCGATGCTCCTCTTCCTGGTCCTGAACATCGGCTCCATCGTCTACGCCCTATTCATCAGTCTCTTCAAGTGGGGCCTCCGAGGACCGACCGACTTCCTGGGCCTGGAGAATTACACGCGGCTGCTCGACGACGAGATCTTCAGGATCGCGATCGGAAACACGCTGTACTTCGCGGCCTTCGTCGTCCCTGCCCAGATGGCTCTCGGGCTGTTCCTCGCGGTCGTCGTGAACCAGAAGATCCGCGGACAGACGTTCTTTCGGGCCGCGTTCTACTTTCCGGCGATCGCCAGCTCGGCGGCTATCACGGTCCTGTGGATCTTCATCATCCAGCCGGAAGGACTGTTCAACGGGGCTAGGGCCATCCTTGGCCTGAACCCGTTATTCGAGTTCCTCGGTTTCCCCCCGAACTGGAACTGGATCGGTCGGAGTGAGACCGCACTCGAGTCGGTCATGATCCTGAACATCTGGACGACTTCAGGGACGATGATGCTGTTCTACCTCGGGTTCCTCCAGACGATCAGCAAGGACATCTACGAGTCGGCTGCGATCGACGGCGCCGGGCCGTGGCAGGCATTCTGGAAGATCACCTTCCCGATGCTCAGGCCCGGCCACTTCTTCGTCGCAACCGTGTCGGTCATCGGAGCGCTGCAGGTCTTCGACCAGGCCTATATCGGCGGCGGCTCACAGGGCGACCCGAACAACTCGCTGATGACGATCGTGCTCTATCTGTTCAGCGCCGCATTCGATCAATTCTCGTTCGGATATGCCGCGGCCGTGGGTATCGTCCTGTTCGGGCTGATCTTTACAGCAACGCTGATCCAACGCCGATTGTTCGGCCAGGCGCCGAGCTGGTAGGGAGGTCGACCGTGGCCATCGACTCGGAAGTGGCGCCACTGCGTGCCGACACCAGCGCCGAGATCGCACCGGTCGGCGATCGGAGCATCGGGCTGCGGCGGAGGATCGCCTATGTCATCCTGATCGGTTACGCAGTGCTGATGTTCGTACCATTTGCGTGGACCATCATCACCTCGTTCAAGACGCAGCCCGACTCGCTCCGGCTGACGTTCATCCCGGATCCGATCAGCCTCCAGGGCTGGGAGACAGCGTTCAACGACCTCAGCCCGTCGCTACCGGTCCTGTTCCTCAACAGTGCGATCCTGGCCGCGGCGGTGACCATCGCCAACCTCGTCCTCGGGAGCATGGCCGGCTACGCCTTTGCGCGCCTGCGCTTCCCCGGCCGCGAGTTCCTCTTCCTGCTCGTCCTCGCGACGCTCATGATCCCGGACCAGCTCCGGCTGGTGCCCATCTACCAACTGTTCACCGGCGTTGGGCTGGTAAAGGGCGACGTCCAGTACTTCGCCGTCTTCCTTGTCCTTGCCATCAGCGCAACGAGCGTGTTCCTGCTTCGCCAGTTCTTCCTGTCGATCCCACGGGATCTCGAAGAGGCGGCAAAGATCGACGGCGCGGGATTCGTTACAACGTTCCTGCGGGTCATGCTCCCATTGACCGGGCCGGCCCTGGCCGCCGTGGCCATCATCTCGTTCCAGGGCACCTGGAACGGCTTTTTCTGGCCCCTGATCTTCCTGCAGGAGCGGGACAATTGGACACTCCCGCTGGGTCTCAGCCAGTTCCGATTCCAGTACTTCACCGTCTGGCCGCCGCTGATGGCTGTCGTGACGATGGCAACGCTTCCGATCCTGGCTATCTACGTCTTCTTCCAGCGATACTTCGTGGCGGGCATCGCGGCATCCGGCGTCAAGGGCTGATGCCCTCGGGGCCTGATACCCCGACCCTGCGTGGCGCGTTGCGGGCCGCCGCCGTCGACTTCTACTTCAACTCGATGCGTCTGGTCTCCGCGAACGTGCTCTGGGGCGCGCTGCTCGTCATCATCCTCCTGACACTCATTCGTGCGCCAGGGCCGCTCACCGCCATCCTGTTCGTATTCCTGGTGCTCCCGACCGTGGGCTTGTACCGGCTGTCGGCGCTCATCGTTCGGGGCGAGTTCGTTGCGTTCTCCGACGGCCTCCAGGCGCAGCGGCGTCACCTCGGCGTGGCCCTGGCGGCGGGCACGACGATCGCGGCATGCGCCGGCGTGTTCGTCACGAACATCATCCTCGGGATCACCAATCCCAGCATCCTGGGTTGGGTCGTGATGACATTCGCTGCGTGGGGTCTCGCGACCCTCTGGGTCGGCACTCTCGCCTTCTGGCCACTCCTGGTCGATCCGGCGCGGACGGGGCGCGGCGCGCGGGCGGCGGCGCGGCTAGCTGCACTTCTTGTCCTCGCTCATCCCATCCGGCTGGCTGCGCTGGGGCTCGTGAGTGGGGCCGTCATCCTTGTGAGCACGGTCGCCTTCGTCGCCCTCCTGACCATTGCCGTCGCCTTCGTCTCACTTGTCGGTTGCCGGTATGTGCTGCCCGCGGCAGACCGCCTCGAGGCCGCGCTGGAGGCCAAGGGGAAGCGCGCGTGACTGCCCCGGCCAGCCCGATCGCAAACTCCCGGCAGCCCTGGGCCCCTCGTCCCCGGCGCCGCCCAGGGGCAGCCTCCTAGAACTGGTCGAGGTAGCGGTCGACCTCCCAGTCCGAGACCTGGGTCCGGTACTCGTCCCATTCGGCCCTCTTGGCCGCGACGTAGTGGGTGAACACGTGCTCGCCGAGAGCGTCGCGGATGACCGAGCAGGCCTCCAGCTCATCGAGCGCCTCGCCGAGCGTGCCCGGAAGCTCCCGAATGCCCTTGGCCGCGATGGTCGCCGCGTCCATCTCGAAGAGCGACTCCTCGACCGGGTCGGCCAGCTGCATGCCTTTCTCCACCCCGTCCAGGCCGGCCGCGATCATTGCCGCAAAGGCGAGGTACGTGTTGGACGACGGGTCCGGGCAGCGAACCTCGGCGCGCGTGCCCTCGATCGACTTGCCCGGCGAGACCATCGGCACCCGGATCAGGGCCGACCGGTTGGTCCGGCCCCAGGTGAGATAGGTCGGGGCTTCGTAACCGGGCACCAGCCGCTTGTATGAGTTCACCAGCGGAGCGAGGACTGCGATCATCCCCCGGGCGTGGGTGAGGATGCCGGCCATGTACGAACGCGCCACGTCGGACAGCCCGTACGGATTGGCGGCATCGGCGAAGGCATTGCGCTTCTCGCTGATCGACCAGAGGCTCTGGTGGGTGTGCATGCCGGAACCGTTGATGCCGTAGATCGGCTTGGGCATGAACGTGGCATACAGCCCATGCTGCTGGGCGATCGCCTTGAGCGCGAACTTGAAGGTGATCGCGTTGTCGGCTGTGCGCAGGGCGTCGGAGTACTCGAAGTCGATCTCGTGCTGGCCCTCGGCCACTTCGTGGTGGGCTGCCTCAACCCGGATCCCGAACGCCTCCAGCGCATCGACCATGTCCTGGCGGATCTCCTGGGCGAGGTCGGTCGAGAAGTCAAAGTAGCCGGCCTGATCGTGGGGCAGCGGCTCGATGCTGCCATCCTCGCTACGACGAAACAGGAAGAACTCGAGCTCCGGCCCGGTATTGACGATGTAGCCGAGCGCCCTGGCGCGCTCGACCTGGCGGCGCAGGACATAGCGCGGATCCCCGACGAAGGGCTCGCCCCGAGGCGTGAACACGTCGCAGATCACCCGAGCCGTCCCGCGCGGCCCGGAACCCGGCTGCCACGGAATCTCGGAAAAGGTCTCCATATCCGGCATCAGGTACTGGTCCGATTCGGCGATTCGGGTGAAGCCCTCGATCGAGGAACCGTCGAACCAGGTCCCGTGCTCGACCGAGCCCTCGAGCTGGTGAATCGGAATGGTCACGGCCTTGACATGACCAATGATGTCGGTGAACTGGAGCTGGACGAAGCGAATGCCCTGCTCCCTGGCCGCAACGATCTTCGCGGTGGATTCCTTGCTCGGGGCCACGGTCGACAGTCCCTCCTGGGCAATGACGGGGTTGGGGTTGGGGTGATGACCCAAGGATACGCCCGGCCGTGTTCAGCCAGATCCCCCCTCACGGTAGCCGTTGGCTTGGTTGCGGTTCAGCGCCCGGCCGGTTCCCTCAACCTTGTCCTCTGTCGGATTCTGGCCGCAGCGGCCGGCGCGCGGCGACGAGCTGGTCGAGCAACCGGCCGAATTCGCGCTCGACGTCGATATAGCGATCGGAGCGCCAGACGATCCCCAGCCGGCCATCCGGAGCGAGCCGGGCCCAGACCCGGCGGCGCGGCAGGTAGAAGGTGATGCTGATCCCGGCGATAAGCAGGGCGAAGGCGAGCCAGACCAGGCCCTGGCCCGGGTCCCGCTTGCTGATCAGCAGGGTGTACTCGATAACGCCGCGCAGCTCGATCGTCAGGCCGACGTCGCGGGCGACGCCTGTCTCGCCCTTGGCCAGGGCGAGGGCCGTGAAGTTTTCGGCGATCGGCGTCCCATCGGGGTTGGTCCCGACCACCCGATAGGGCAGGATCAGGACCACCCCGGTCCCATCGTCCGCCTGACGCAGCAACAGCTGCAGGCCGATGTCCCGCCCGGGCACGCCGACGAGGCCGTATGGCGACCCGGCGGCGGCATCGGTCAGTGGCACGGGCCCGTCCCACAGCGGCTTCCCATCCGCGCCGCGCACGACAAGGTCCGGGGCCGGCCCGAATCCGTTCTGGTGGAAGGTGTATCCACCGACAGACAGTGGATCGTTGACCCGGATGGTCTTTCGGGCGATCTCGCGGCCGTCCTGGTAGACCGCCAGATCCGTGGTGAAGTCAGACGCCTGGCCGGTCTCGAAGCCCGGGGCCTGGAAGTCCAGGTTCTTGACCAGCAGCAGACCGGGCGTGCCGATCGGCTGAACGGTCAGGGAACTGCCTTCGGACACGACCAGGCCCTGCTCGTCACCGAACCGCGAGGTGACCGCCGCAGCGATCAGGAAGGTGACCAGGCCGGCGTGCGTGAACAGGGTGGCCATCCTCGTGTACTGATGACGATCGCCGTACAGGAACCGCGTGCCGTCAGGGGCGCATGCCTCGCGCACCCGGAAGCCGTTACCGCGCAGCACGGCTCGCAAGCCGTCGCCGGGCACACCGGACATGGCCGCCCGGTCGGGCAGGCGTGGATCGAAGAACGGCTCCGGCTGCTCCACCCGGATGTCGATAACGCCGCGCCATAACTTCGGGGTCCGGTCCAGGGTGCAGACCACGATCGAAATGACCAGCACGGTCAGCCCCAGGCTGAACCAGGGCGAGCGGAAGATCGCGAATGCGCTCAGCCGTTCCAGGACGTCCACCACCGCCGAGCCGAGAACCGGGTCGTAGCGCGCGTGGAGATCGTCCAGGGCGGCGGCGTAGTCGGTCGCCGAGCGGAATGCGAAGTCGGGCATCTGGCGGATGGTCATGCCCACGACCGCCAGCACGGCCAGCACGATTATCTGGGCAACGGCGAAATCGACCGAGGTCAGCAGACGCCACAATCCCCGGCCGACGCGGGCCAGGACGGGCAGGCCGACCGGCCGCGTGGAGGCCGCCGGTACCGCAGCGGGAGTGGCGATGACCAGGCCCCTAGCCAGAGTTCACGAGGTCGATCCTACATCGGACTCGTCGACGCCGGCCCGCGCGTCTCCATTGGCCCGCGCGTCTCCGCCGCCGCGTCCCGCCGGCCGCGTGGCCTCGCGGATCGGGATGGAAACGCTGGTGACGCGGTCCTTGCCGGCGCGCTTGGAGGCGTACATCGCCTCGTCGGCGCTGATCATCAGCTCGTCCGCGCTCTGTCCGTCGGCCGGATAACTGACGACCCCGACGGAGATCGAGGGATGGCCGGCGTCGGGCATGTCGATCGCCATGGCCTTGACCCCCAGCCGGATCTTCTCGGCCAGTACGAAGGCGCCCGTCGGGTCCGTCTCGGGCAGGAGGACCACGAACTCATCGCCGCCGTAGCGGGCGGCGGTATCGATCCGGCGCACGCCGTCGCTGATGACCTCGCCGACCCCGCGCAGGACCCGGTCGCCATGGAAGTGGCCGAGCCGGTCGTTGATCGCCTTCAGGGCGCCGAGATCCATCATCACCAGGCAGAAACCGCGACCCGACCGGGCGCAGCGCGCGATCTCGCGGTTGATGGCGGCGAAGAAGAAGGTCCGGTTGAACAACCCGGTCAATGGATCCACGGTGGACAGCCGGATTGCCGCGTCGCGCGTCCGGCGCTGCTCCCGGGCGATCACCATCGCGGCGTAGGTCAGCAGGATCAGGGCCATCAGGTTGACCCCGCTGGTGGCGGCCGTCGCTGGTCCCAGGGTGCCGGCCGGTGAACCGGTGATGACCGCAAGCACGTACCCGAGCGTCGCCGCCCCGGTCAGGGCCACGGTGATGGACGCTGCCACGACCAGCGCAGCACCGCCCACGATCAACGGAAAGACGAAGAAGAACGGGCTGGCGGCCCCGCCGGTCAGGGCCACCAGCAAGGTCGCCACGGTGATCGCGACCGATCCCTCCACCACGAACCTGGCTGGGCCCAGGATGTCGGCGGGGAGGAGATCGTGGACGACAACCACGAAGAGTCCGGCAAAGGCGAGCAGGACCAGGATGGCTGGCTGCGTCTCGGCCCACAGGCCGGTCGCGGCCACGATCGCCGTGGTGGTGAGGAGGAAGACCCAGGCCACGATCCGAACGATCCGATCGTAGGTCCGGCTCGATGGATCGTCGGCGCCGACCGCGCCAGCCAGGCCACCAACGACGGCCGCTTCCGTGGCAATGCGGTCGGCGGGTTCGCCGGCGTTGGATCGGGGCGTCGGCCGGCTCTGGCGCCTGAGCATCGGCGGGATGACGATGAACGCCATCAGGACGAGGTTCACGGCGACCGCGGCGACGATCAGGATCAGGACGGGCGTGACCGGCACTCTGGCACTCGCTCCCCGGAAAGGAGGACGGCGTCGGCGCGCCTGGACAACTGCATCGTAACGGTTACGACGCCGCCGATATGGAGGCTGATACCGACCGCGGTGCGGTTGGTCAACGGTTCGCCGCGGCTCGCCGCGAGTTCAGCGGGTCCCGTATTGGTAGGTCTGCTTGACCAACCGCAGGTAGACGAAGGTTTCGGTCTCGCGCACCCCATCGATCGTGCGCAGGCGCTCGGCCAGGAAGACCAGGAGGGCCTCGTTGTCTTCGCACACGGTCTCGATCAAGAGGTCGTACGAACCGGCGGTGATGACCACGTAGTCCACCTCCGGCATCTCGGCCAGGCGCTCGGCGACCTCGATGAGCTTGGTGCTCTCGCAGCGGATGCCGATCATCGCCATCTGGTGGAAGCCGAGTTTGAGCGGGTCGGTGACACCGACGACCTGAAGCGTGCCGCGCTCGATCAGGCGATGGGTGCGCGCACGAACGGCGGCCTCGGACACGCCCAGGTCATTGGCGATCTGGGTGAACGGCCGCCGCCCGTCGGCCTGGAGGTGCTCGATGATCCGCTTGTCGAGGGCCGAGACCTCCTCGCCGCCGCGCCCGGCCACGGCCCGCGATCGCACTTCGGCACGCCTGGGCAGGGTCATCGCCTCAATCGCATCGCGGACGGCATGCTAGCACGCGATTCGGCCCAGCCCAGGTTCGATTACGAGCTCAGGCCCGGTCGAGCTCGATCAGGACCGGCTCGAGGGCCCGGATCGAATCGAGCGCGATCGGGTCGAGCACGAGCTGGATGTGGCCGATCCCCTCACGCGCGTAGGCACGCAGAACATCGGCGATCTCGGTTGGACTTCCCTCGAGGGGCTGCATCGTCGCGCTCAGGCCTGATCCCTCGACACGGCCTTCGCCTCCGGGCAGGCGGACCAGGGTCGCGACCGTCCGTTCGATGGTCGCAGGATCGCGCCCAACCTCGCGAGCCACTCCGTCCACGAGCTCGCGCAGCGGTGCGATGCCGTCGGGCGTATTGCCAGTGTCGGCCCACCACACGTTCCACGACTGCACGTGGGGCAGGGCGATCCGCAACATGCGCGGCCCTTTCGAGCCGATCATCAGCGGCGGGCCGCCGGGCCGCGGTCCGGCTGGCAGGAGCTCGCAGTCGCGGACCTGGTACCAGCGGCCGTCGAAGTCGATGGCGCCGTCCTGGAGGAGCGTTCGAATGATCGTGAACGCCTCCTCGAACCGGTCGATCCGGTGGTCGAAAGGGAAGCCAAAGGCCCGAAACTCGGCTTCGCTCCAGCCGGCCCCGAGGCCCAGGATGAAGCGCCCGCCGCTGATCTCATCGATCGTGGTGGCCTGCTTGGCAAGCAGCGCCGGGTTATGGAAATTGGTGCATGCGACCAGCGGCCCGAACTCGACCCTAGAAGTGGCTGTGGCGATGGCCGCAAGCGTCGACCAGGCCTCCCACGGTCCGCGGGGCGGGCGGTCCGGCCAGCGGTAGAGCAGGTGCTCGCCGACCCAGATGGAGTCGAAGCCGAGGTCCTCGATCGCCCGG
>JBKKDW010000192.1:0-3706 GCA_046708025.1 Candidatus Limnocylindrales bacterium | reverse complement strand
TGATCCCGGACTCCACCTGGTCCGCCCCAACCGCACCGAGGATGGCCACCACCGGCATCAAGGCGATAGCCGGGAACGGCGCGAATGGCACGTAGAAGCGGTCGCCCGCGATGATCACGTCGTTCGCTCCCGGCCGGAAATCGAGCCAGGTCCGGCCGTTCAGGAACGCGTCGGCCAGGTAGAAGAAGTCGCCTCGCCCAGCGTCAAAGTCGCGGGCTGCGACCCAGTAGACGACCGAGCTGCCGGCAACCACTAGGAGCCCCAGGATCGTGGCCCGGTCGGGCCAGGACCTCATGCAGTCGCCTCGCGCTCGGACCTTGGCACGAGCAGCGGGGCGATCAGGCAGATGAAGAACACGACCGGATAGGCGACTGACGGCGTGAGCCCCAGCAGCGGCACGGACGTGGCCAGCGGAACCAGGACGGCCCACCACTGCCTGCGCTCCAGCAGCCAGGCGACCGGCAGCAGCAGGAGCAACGCGTAGTGGTCCCACAGCAGCGGTGAGAAGAGCTGGCTGGCGACCACCGTGACGAGATAGCCCACCTCGGCCGATCGCCGGCGGGATGCGTACACCCAGACCGCGATCGTGACGACGATCCCGACGATCTGGATCGCACCGGCGACGCCGTCGGAAAAACCCGCCTGGTAGGCCACGGCACCTGCGGTCATATTGTGCGGAGTGGCGACCGGCGCGCTGACCTTCCCGAGCAACCCCACGTAGTCTGTCCAGGCCGTGACCCCGACGAGGGGCAAGGTCAGCAGGACCGTGGCCGCGCCGACCGCGAGCCCCACGGCGAGGGTGCGCCGGCGGCCGGTAAGCAGGGCCCAGGCGAACAGCAGGCCGGGCTGGACCTTGATGAAGGCCCCTGCGGCGCCGACGATGCCCAGCGCGACCTCAGATCGGAGGAGGCGCCAGCCGAGGGCGAACACGAGCAGGAGCGGCGGCCCGACCTGGCCGAGCTTGATGGCGTAGACGACCGGCCAGTCCAGCCCGGCCAGCAGCAGGATCGCCCATCGAACGGGCAGGCTGGTGGGCAGGACCGCGATGGCCACCAGGGTCATGGCCACGCAGCCGGCAATCCAGACCCACAGGCCGACCGGCGATGGCAGCAGCACGAACGGGATGAATCCGACCGCGAACGGCGGCGGGTAGAGATAGATCGCGAACGGCCCGGCGACGTCCACCGATAGGTCGTAGAGGGGCTGACCGTGGATCAGCCGGTCGGCGGCGGCTGCGTAGGCCCTGAAATCGTACCCGAGCGTGTCGCCGGCGACCGCGATCGTGCTCGCCACCCCCACGCCGAACGAGAGGATCGCCAGGAGCGGCAGCGCTGCACGACCCAACCGCGCACGTCGCGCCGCGTCCATCACCGATGGATCAGCGGGATCCGGAAGAGGTCCCACGCCACGCGAAGCGCCAGGCGCGCACTCGCCCGCATCCGCGAGCCGCGCTTGTCGAACCAGCGGATCGGGACGATGGCGAGCCTGTAGTGGCGCCGGCGGGCGAGATAGATCAACTCCACGTCAAAGACGATGCTGGTGATCCGTTGCCGGGCGAACAGGTCGCGGGCCACGGCGCGGGTGAAGCCCTTGAACCCGCATTGGGTGTCCTTGACCGGTCCAACGACCCAGACCGATGCCAGCAGGTGGAATGCCCTGCCGAGCAGGCGCCGATAGCCGGGCTGGGTCGCCCGCATATCCGAGCCGTCGGGCTGGATGCGCGAGCCCAGGGCGACGTCGTGATCGTCCAGCGCGCTGACGAGCAGCGACAGCTGGTCCGGCGGCGTGGCCATGTCGGCGTCGGTGAAGGTGACCACGTCCCCGGAGGCGACGAGCATCCCAGCCCGTACCGCGGCGCCCTTCCCGCCGTGGGGCACGGTCAACCCCCGGAGCGAGATGCCGGCGAGCGACCCGGCGGCCTCCGGTCGCGCGCTCACGAGGTCGGCCGTGGCGTCCGTGCTGCCGTCGTCGACCACGAGCACCTCGATCGGGTGCGGCAACCCGTGCGCCGTGATCAGGTAGGTGAACAGTTCGTCCAGCGCCGGGCCGATCCGCTCTGCCTCGTTGAAGGCGGGCAGGACGATCGAGAGTCGCGGGGCGGTCGACATCCCGGCAAGTCTACGGACTCGCGCCGGCGCCGGATGGCTCCGCCCTTACGCGACCGAACCGGATGAGCCCGGCCACGACCAGCAGCGCACCCAGCGTCGGCAGGACCCGATTAAAGATCCAGGTCACGTCACCCAGGGCCTCCTGCTCGCCCCCGGACATGAGCAGATATGCAAGGCCGACCCAGGCCAACGGCGGGGCATACCGAATGGCCAGCAGCAGGGGCAGGACCAGGACGGCGAGGTAGTGCTGGTAGAGCGCCGGCGAAATGAGGATGGAAACGGCAACCGCGACCGCGAAGCTGACGGGCGCAGACCGGCGGCGAGCCGTCCACACGACGAGCGCCAGGCCGGCGACCGTGACCACCACCCGGGCGACGACCGGGGGCATTACCTCGGAGAGCCAGACCGTCGGGGCGAGCAGGTCCGTCACGTCGATCGGCAGGCCCTGGTTCAGGAGCACGGCTGGGTAGTCCAGCCATTGCCCGATGCCGACGATCGGCACCGTCGCCGCGGCGAGCAGCACCATCGCGACCATCGCTGCCGCGGCGGCCCGGATCCGGCCGGTGAGCAGAAACCAGGCGATCAGGAGCCCTGGAAAGATCTTGATCAACGCCGCGATCCCGACCAGCACCCCGGCCGCGATCTCCCCGCCCCGCGTTCCGCGCCGCACGGCCAGCCAGGCCCCGGCGAGCAGCCCCATGATCGGCAGCTGAACGTTGCCGATGGTCAACTCGCCGACGACAGGGGCGAAGCCGAACGCCGCGCCGACGAGCAGCGGCAATCGACGCCGGTCGGCGATGCCCTCTCGCCTGGCGACCCCGACGACGACCAGCACCGTGATCACCGCTCCGATCGCCGCCCAGGCCCAGTTGGCCACGCGGTAGTCGTCAAACAGGGCGGACAGAGGCGCGACCACCACCGCCAGGAACGGTGGGTAGAGGTACTCGAACTGGATACCCTGGGGTGGGTACGGACCGGCGAGCTGGAAGGGCACATAGACGGGCTCGCCGGCAAGGACATGACGGCCGGCCAGCCAGTAGGACGAGAAGTCGTAGCCCCACTGGATCTCTGTCGAGTAGGCCAGGAACTGGACCGCCCGGAAGGCCAGCAGGATCGCCAGCACCGCCACGATCGCGGCCCATTGGACGCGAGGCTGGAACAGCAGGCGGAGCCCGTAGACCCTGGAAAGCCGTTCGAGTCGCATCCGCGGACAGTATGGAGGCCGCGCTCTGGAGGCTGCCGGCCGAGTAGCACGTCGGTACCATTGCCCGAACGCACCGCCCCACGCAGGCTGCCCGAGAAATGATCCGTCGAAACGGTGCCGCATTCCGTGCGCTGCTCATGAGCGCCGATTTCGTGGTGGGCGTGATCCTGTTCGCCGGGCTGTCAGCCTGGCGACTCGGCGACATCTGGGCGGGCTCTACCGGCCGCGCTCCCGCTGGTCCATCCGTGGCGAGGTCGTCGACGTCCTGCGCGCGGTCTGCCGTCTCGACCGAGCCACCCAGAGCTCCCGGTGGGCGAGCGCGGCGCAGATCGCGAATCCGCTTGGCCAGAGGATCGGCAGGCCCAGGGTCGCCGCCAGCGCCACGGTCCAGCGA
>JBKKDW010000191.1:0-3456 GCA_046708025.1 Candidatus Limnocylindrales bacterium | reverse complement strand
CGCGGGCACGGCAAGCACACCGACCGATCGACCGCGTTGAAGTAAGAGGCTGATCGTGCGCGTTTCCGCCACCGCCAGATACCTTCGCGGCTCCACCCGCAAGACCCGCCTGGTCACCCAGGCGATCAAGGGCCGCAAGGTACAGGATGCCACGGCGATCCTGCGGTTCATGCCCCAGAAGGCCGCAGGCGAGGTCGCCCGCGTCCTGAAGAGTGCCACGGCCAACGCCGAGAACAATCACAACCTGTCGGCCGAGGACCTGGTGATCGTCGACGCGGTGGCCAATCAAGGCCCGATGATCAAGCGTTTCCAGCCACGGGCCCAGGGTCGGGCGTTCCCCATCCACAAGCCCATGACCCACATCACGATCGTCGTTGCGGACCGGGAGGCCTGACATGGGACACAAGGTCCATCCGTATGGCTTCCGGCTCGGTGTCTCGCGCACCTGGACCGCGAAGTGGTACGCGGATAACAAGGAGTACACCGCCTCGCTCCAGGAGGACATCAAGATCCGCCAGCTGATCGAGAAGCGGCTGGCCAACGCCAGCGTCAGCGGCGTCGAGATCGAGCGCGGCATCAACCACGTGACCGTCACGATCCACACCGCCAAGCCGGGCATCGTCATCGGCAAGGGCGGCGCCAACGTCGAGATCTTGCGCCAGCAGATCGGTGCGTTGACGACCCGCAAGGTCAAGCTCGAGATCAAGGAGATCCGCCAGCCGGAGCTCGACGCCCATCTCGTGGCGATGAACATCGCCGGCCAGCTGAGCCGTCGGATTGCCTTCAAGAAGGCGATGAAGCAAGCCATCCAGCGATCCATGAAGGCCGGCGCCAAGGGCGTCAAGATCGCCGTCGCCGGGCGCCTCGGCGGTTCGGAGATGGGGCGCCGGGAGTGGGACAAGGATGGTCGCATCCCGCTAGGCACCCTGCGCTCCGACATCAGCTACGGCCAGATCCACGCCCATACGACGTACGGCCGGATCGGGGTAAAGGTCTGGATCTATCGCGGCGACATCACCCCGGAGCGCGCGATCCCGCGCGACGGCGGCCTTCCGGTCCAGGCCGGAACGGGAGTCTGACCGTGTTGATGCCGAAGCGGGTCAAGCATCGCAAGGTCATGCGCGGTCGCATGTCGGGTATGGCCAAGGGCGGCCATACGGTCGCCTTTGGTGAGTACGGCCTCGCGACCCAGGAACCGGCCTGGATCACCAGCCGCCAGATCGAGGCCGCCCGGCGGGCCATGACCCGATCGGTCAAGCGTGGCGGCAAGATCTGGATCCGGATCTTCCCGGACAAGCCCGCGACCAAGAAGCCGGCCGAGACCCGGATGGGCTCCGGCAAGGGCGCACCCGACCACTGGGTCGCCGTGGTCAAGCCCGGCCGGATCCTGTTCGAGATGGCCGGCGTGGATCACGAATCGGCGGTCGAGGCGATGCGCCTGGCCAGCCACAAGCTGCCGGTTACCACCCGGGTCGTCGTTCGTGAGTCGGTGAAGGAGGCCAGCTGATGGACATCGACAAGGTTCGCCAGCTGTCCGACCTGGAGCTCGAGGACGCCCTCCGGGAGGCCAAGCAAGACCTGTGGGGCGCGCGCTTCGCGCTCTCGACCCGACAGCTCAAGGACTACAGCACGATCCCGCAGGTGCGGCGAACGATCGCGCGGATCCTGACCGTCCAGCGCGAGCGCAAGCTCGGCAAGACGGCCTAGCGATGACAGGAGCAGACATTCACGTGCAAGGCAAACGCAAGACCAAGGTCGGTCGGGTCGTCAGCGACAAGATGGACAAGACGATCGTCGTGTCCGTCGAGCGCCTGGCGCGCCACCGGCTGTACAAGCGGGTCATCCGACTGACCACCAAGTTCAAGGCGCACGACGAGACCAACGATGCCCGGATCGGCGACACCGTCCTGATCGAGGAGTCGCGCCCGCTCTCGGCGACGAAGCGCTGGCGCCTCGTGTCGGTCATCCAGCGCGGTGGCGACCACGCCCTGCCGGGCGAGATCGTGGCCGAGGAGGCCGCGACGACCGAGGCGATTCACGCCGCTGCCCATCCCGGGCGCACACGCAGCGAGGATGACCCCGCGGCAGCGTCCGACCGTGAGCCCGGATCGTGATCCAGTCGCAGACCCGGCTCAAGGTCGCCGACAACACCGGGGCGCGGACCATCCAATGCATCCGGGTCATGGGTCGTTCGCTCAAGACCGACGCGGGCGTTGGCGACGTGATCATTGCCAGCGTCAAGCAGGCGATCCCCAACGCCGCGGTCAAGAAGGGCGACGTGGTCCGGGCCGTGGTCGTGCGCACGGCCAAGGAATATGGCCGGCCCGACGGCAGCTACATCCGCTTCGACGAGAACGCCGCCGTCCTGATCAACAACCAGGGCAACCCGCGTGGCACCCGGATCTTCGGCCCGGTCGCCCGCGAGCTGCGTGACCGCAACTACATGAAGATCGTGTCGCTCGCCCCGGAGGTGCTGTGATGGCCACCCGGACAGCCGCGCCGCGCAGCCCCAAGGTGCCCGAGATCCGCCGGGGCGACACGGTTGTGGTGCTCGCCGGCAAGGACGCCGGCAAGCGCGGCGTCGTCGAGCAGGTCATCCGCCGGGCGGCCTCGCCGAGCGGCTCGCGCAGCGTCTTCCGGCGCAGCGCGCCGGCCGGCGGGATCAAGGTCGTGGTCGAGGGCCTCAACATCGCCAAGCGCCACACCAAGCCGCGCCAGTCCGCCGGCGCCAACGATCGCACCCCCAAGATCCAGCAAGGCGGGATCCTGGAGATCGCCCAGCCCCTGCCGATCTCGCGGGTCATGCTCGTCTGCACCAACTGCGGCAAGCCGACCCGGATCGCTCACGCCACCCTGGAGACGGGTCGGCGCGTGCGCGTATGCCGGCACTGCGCCCAGCAGCTGGAGATGAAGGCATGACCAGCCGACTCCAGGAGCGCTACACGGCCGAGATTGCGCCGGCCCTGCGCAAGCAGTTCGAGTACAAGAATCCGATGCAGGTCCCGCGCCTCTCCAAGATCGTGGTCAACATCGGGCTGGGCGAGGCGCTGACCAACGCCAAGGCGCTCGATGCCGCGCTGGGCGACCTGGCCACGATCACCGGCCAGAAGCCCATCGTGACCAAGGCCAAGCGCTCGATCGCCCAGTTCCGGGTCCGGGCGGGCAATTCGATCGGGGCCAAGGTGACCCTCCGTGGTGAGCGGATGTGGGACTTCATGGATCGCCTGACCACGCTGGCCCTGCCGCGCATCCGCGACTTCCGGGGGATCCCCAGCAAGTCGTTCGATGGGCGGGGCAACTATTCACTGGGACTGCGAGAGCAGCTCGCCTTCCCCGAGATCGACTACGACAAGGTGGACCGTCTCCGCGGGCTGGAGATCAGCATCGTGACGACGGCGAAGACCGACGAGGAATCGAAGAAGCTTCTCGAACTCCTCGGCATGCCCTTCGCCTCGT
>JBKKDW010000190.1:0-7015 GCA_046708025.1 Candidatus Limnocylindrales bacterium | reverse complement strand
CTTCGGCGGACATGAAGGTCCTTCGGATGAGTGCCTGGGCCGGATACCCGACCCACTGCTGATTGAAACGAGAAGGTACCGCGAACGGTACGGATGGCCAACCCGAATCGTGCTCGGCCGATCCAAGAAGTGTTGCCTGCGCGCACAACCGGCTGGGCCTGAGCGGCGCCGGGAATCAAACGACCCGGGTCGACTGACGACCCAGGTCGGGGACTGACTGGGTTAGCCGCGCTGGCTTCGGAAGCAGTCGCTGCAGTAGACGGGCTTGCCACTCGTCGGGCGAAATGGGACCTGGGCTTCCTTGCCACAGGATGAGCAGGTGGCCGCGAACATCTCGCGCGGTCCGCGATCGCGCTCGCCATAGCCGCCACCGGAACCGCCGCCGTAGCTGCCGGCACCACTGGAATAGCCCCCGCTCGAGCTGTAGCCGCCACCGTATGAGCTGCCGCCGCCCTCACTGTTGCGGGCTGCCTTGCGGCTGGCTCGACAGGACGGGCAGCGACGCGGCTCGGTGAAGCCGCGCTGCGAATAGAAATCCTGCTCGGATGCGGTGAACACAAACTCTTGTGAACAGTCCGCGCAGGTCAGATTCTTGTCGTTGTACACGAAAAATGAACTCCTCTCGATAGCCGACGCGATCCCTTCGTCGGGTTCTCGCGTCAGTCGTGAGAGGAGTCCGAGTTTGCGTCGTGCTTCGTATCTGGCCACGGCGTTTCCCGTGGCTACCCATGGATCATACCACGCATCGCGGGCACAATGGGCCAGTGACGTCCGCGGCCGTCGACCGGTTGCTCGCCGTCCTGGTAGCTGCGCTCGCAATGACCGGGTTGGTCTCGCTGCGGATGGGCTCACCTGACGACGCCTGGTTGTTCGCGTTCCACGGCGTCCTGGGCGGGGCGCTGGCCGTGACCGTGGCCTGGAAGATCGGCCGGTCGCTGCCGAAGGCCATCCGGGCGCACCGCTGGCGCCGCGTCGTCCTCGGGCTGATCGTGTCGCTCGCGTCGGCGGCATCGCTGGTTGGTGGGTTTGCCTGGGTCGCCGGCGGACGCTTGCTCTCGGTCGGCGGCTGGACCGTCCTCACGATCCACGCCTGGATAGGCCTGGCGCTCGTCCCGCTGCTCGTCGTCCATCTCATGCCGCGGCGCTGGCGTCTCCTCGTGCCGGCGGCGGGTACGCCGGGGCGCGCGCGCGTGGCCCCGGTCCTCTCGCGTCGGCGACTCCTGACCGGCGGGATCCTGGGCGTCGCCTCGGTGGCGTTGTTCGGTGCTGCGGAGCTGGCGAACCTTCTGGCCGGCGGCGTCCGCCGGTTCACCGGATCGCGCTGGCTGCCGGTTGGTGGCGTGCCACCACCGACCACATTCTATGGCGAGCCGGCCCCGACGATTGATCCGCTCGCCTGGCGTCTGAGCGTCCATGGGCGCGTGGCGCGAGAGGCACACCTGTCGATCGACCAGCTGACGGCCCTCGGCGAGGTCGCGCTGGTGGCCGTGCTGGATTGCACGTCCGGATGGGCGTTGGAGACGAGCTGGCGGGGCGTGCCACTGACGTCGGTGCTCGAATCGGCGGGGGTCGCGCCAGGCGCTCGGTCCGTCATCGTCCGTTCCGTTACCGGCTGGGCGAGTCTGCTCTCGGGGGCGGTGGTGGATCGGGCGCTCCTGGCGATGGCGGTCGCCGGCGCGCCGCTGCCGGTCGCGAACGGCGCTCCGTGCCGACTCGTGGTGCCGGACCATCGCGGCCTCGACTGGGTCAAGTGGGTCGTCGACGTGGAGGTGGTGTAGGCAGGGCGGTGTTGCGGCCGGGCCGCGCCCCGGCGTTACGCTCGCGTCCGCCGTCACATTCGCGTCCGGCGTCACCCTCGCGTCCGGCGCCACGCTCGCGTCGGGCAACTTGTCCGCTGGCGAGTCGATTCCGCGATGCCTCCAACCAAGCGAAACTACCGCGCGGTCAGACGGGAGCCAGGTGCCCCCGGGCCTAGGCCGGCCCGGTCGTCGCCGCGTCAACGATCATTCCGCTTGCCTGGAACTATCGCGATTCGGGTCTGCCGGAGACGCTCTTCCCGGCGCGCGGAGACGCCCTTCCCGGTCGCGCGGAGACGCGTTTCGCGGCGCGCGGGGACGCGTGTCGCGGCGCGAGGATCTCCCCAGCGAGCATCGCCTATCCTGTGCCCCTCCCGAATGGAGTTGACAACCGAGTGACGGTGAAATCGATCGCGCCCAAACCTCGTGGGGTGCTGTTTTTCGTCCATGGCGCTGCAGAGACGTCGGAGGGACTCGTAGGGAACCTTTCCCGGATCGAGGACCAGGTGCGCGACCGGGGATGGGAGGTCAGCGTTGTCGCGCCGGAGTGGCGCCGTCACTCCAGCCTGCGACTCGGCAACTGGAAAAAGGCGCTTCCCCGTGGCCGCAGGCCGGCACCGATCCCGATCCCGAGCCTGCGCGCGGGCTTCCGGCGTGAGGCGGTCATGAAGATCGTCACCAACTACTTCGAGGATCGACGCGAGTCGTTGATGGATGCGCTCGGCGCGCAAATGCTGGCCGATGTCATCGCCTACCAGCTCCATCGCGACTCGATCCAGGCGGTACTCAAGCAGGAGCTGGCCAGGGCGGTCCGGGCGGCCCGGGCGGCCGGCGATGGACCGGTCCTGCCGATCGGATTGAGCCTCGGCGGAATCGCCCTTGTCGACCTGCTCGCGAGCTGGCCGGAGGCGCCGGTCGATGCGTGCGTTACGGTCGGGTCGCAGGCACCGCTGCTCTACACGTTCAACGCTATCCCGTCGATGCCATACGACGAGGCGAGCCCGCCCTACCTGCCGGTCCCGTGGCTGAACATCTACGACAGCCGCGACTTCCTGTCGTTCGTGGCCGAGCCACTCTTCCGTCGCTCGGACGGGCTGGCCAGCGTGGTCGACCTACGGATCCAATCGGGCAAGGACTTCCCGAAGTCGCACAGCGGCTACTGGGAGGTCGCGCCGGTCTGGGACGCGATCGGGACCGCGTTCACCTGGAAGCGCGCGGCGCCGCTGACCGTTGGCGAGGCGCGCAAGCTCGGCTTCGAGGCTCGCAAGGCCCCTGACCGCGGAGCGTGATGGCACGCGCCGCCGTTGCCGCTACTTCGGGTCCCAGATCGTCGCGTCGACCACCGCCTTGTGGAGCCCGTTGCTCCAGTCGGCGTCGTTGGCTGAATCGAAGAAGTCGGTAAGTTCCCCGACGAGCTTCCCGTATTCGCTCGATCGATCCTTCGCCGCCGCTGCGGCCTTGTCCATCGCCCCGTAACTGTCGAGCTGGATGAAGGTGCGCACGGAGCCCGCGTGCTTTTCGGTCGAGAAGATCGTGACGAAGGTGCCGAGGTAGACGCTGCCCTTGGGTTGGGCCTTGGCGAACTTCTGTTCGTTCGCCTCGAGCCACTTCTGGAACGCCACTTGCTTGCCGCGCTTGACGTTCGCGCCCCACTCCTGGATGAACCGCATCTGTCCCTCCTGTGCATTCGTGGCCGGGATCCAGAACCATCAGCGAGAATCTGGACCGCCGGCCGTTCCGGTGTCAATGCCACCGTCGACGGCTCGTTTGGGCGTTCGGGTCCAAACTGTGTCGACCGGCCCGGTCGGGCCGACAAAGAGGAACGCGAATCATGAACAAGCTTCCAACCGACGAGCTGGCGCTCGCGCGCTATCGATACCTGCTCGCCAGCGCGCCGCCCGAGGAGATCGAACGCGCGCACGAAGAGGCGTTCGACCAGCTCTCGCCCGAGCAGCGACGCCAGGCCCTCCAGGCGCTCGCCGAGCATGTGCCCGCCAGCGAGATCCGCGGCGACGATCCGGCCGCACTCGCCCGTACCGCGACCCGCGCCGAGCTCCGCCAGCCGGGCACGATCGAGCGCGCGTGGGGCAGTGGTGCGCCGGGCTTTGGCCTCGGGAGCATGTTCCTGATGAGCCTCGCCGGGAGCTTCGTCGGGACGGCCATCGCGCAGTCGTTCCTGGGCAATGATCCGGGTGCAGCGAACAGCGCTGACAGCCCTGCCGGCGTGGCCGATGTGACCGAGACCGGCTCCGACGGCTTCGGCGCGGAAGGCGGAGACTTCGGGGGCGGGGACTTCGGCGGCGGCGATCTGGGCGGCGATTTCGGGGACTTCGGCGGCTTCTGATAGCGGACGCGGGGCTTGACGGTTCAACTCCGAGTGGTTGGCCGGCCACGACCCGGCCTGGAGCTCGAAGCCCAGGGTCCGACCCCGAACCTGGCCGGCGGTCAGGGCGCGGCGCGGAAGATCAGGCCTGCATCGCCGGCGTCCAGGGTGAGCACATCCGCGTCGATGGTGTAGCCGACGGCGCCGGACAGGACCGCGATGACCGCCGACTCCACGGACATCGCTCCGGGCTCGCAGGCCTTCTTGGTCAGGGCGATCGGGCCGAACGCGAGCGTGTCCGCGGTCGCCTTGACCGTTCCACCGCCCGTGTTGCATCCGCCATCCACGTCGACACGATCGGGGGCGATCCGGATTGACGCCCTCGCCCCGGCCGGGACACTGGAGACGGCACCGCCGGAAACGATCCCGTCAAGCACCCAGTGGGTGCCCACGAGCGGCTGGTCGGGCGTCGCGACCTCCTCGTCCACGAGCGTCAGGCGAACGGTGCCGTCGGTCAGGGCGAGCGTGTCGGCCTGTAGGCTGAAGGTGACGTCGCTCAGCAGGCGCGCCAGCCACTCGTCCTGCTGCATGCGCGGCTCCTCGCAGCCCATCTCGGTCATAAACATCTGGGTGGTGGTGAGCCGGTCGCCCGCGATCGAATAGGCGCCACCCATCGTGTTACAGCCCCCGTTCGCGCTCAGGCTGCCGTCCGTGAAGCTGAGCCTGATGACGGTCCCGGGCACCAGGACCGCACCCTGGAGATCGGTCGAGAGGTAGGTGTGACCGTCCAGCGCGGCCGCCGACGGGCTGGGCGCGCCGGTGGAGGAGCACGCGATGACGGCGAACGCGGCGACGACCGCCAGGAGGTATCGGGGTGGTCCTGTCATGGCGCAGGGACGACGACCAGGGAGTCGAGGTTCCGCCGGGTCGCCGGAGCGGCCATGATCAGCAGCGTGGAATCTCTCCCGCCTGAGCTGTTTCTCGAGGGCTACCCACCCGGTATCCGCGGGGCCGCCGAGCGGCTCCGTGCCGTCGTCCGGCGGGCGGTTCCGGGAGCGATCGAACGGGTACGACCGGGCTGGCGTGTGATCGGCTACGACGTTCCGGTCGGGCGACGCTCGAGGTACTTCGCCTTCGTCTCGCCCGAGATCGAGCACGTCCACCTGGGTTTCGAATATGGCGCCTGGATGGCCGATCCCGACGCCCTGCTCCGCGGCGCTCACCTCAAGCTGCACAGGGTGCGCTTCGTGACGTACGAGCCGGGTGATCCGATCCCGGAGTCGGCGCTCGTCGAGTACACCCGTGACGCCGCCCGGCTGGCCATCATGTCGAGCGAGGAGCGCATGGCCCGGGAGCTCGATCGGGACTGACGCCCCGACCGAAGTCCGTCGGGTGGCGCCGGTTGCGCGGGATCAGCCCGCAGAATTGGGTGACATCGGGGTCATCAGCTGGAAGTAGTTGTCGTCTGGGTCGGCGAAGGTCGCGATCCACGACTCGGCCTGGCCTTCGAAGCCGTACGGCTCAGCGATGACGATCGCCCCGGCCGCCTTCATCCGATCGAACTCGCCCTTTACGTTCGACGTCTCGATATTCCAGATCAGCCGACCCGGCTGGGTGTTCTTCCCGGTCACTTCGCTGTGTGGACCGACGGACACGAAGCCGGAACCGATCAGCCAGCCGGTGTACCCACCGTCCGCCATCGCGGGCTCGCCCAACACCTTGGTGTAATAGTCGACGAGCCGCCCGGGATCTGCCGACCCGATCAGGATGCTGTTGAAGTTCATGTCGCCTCCTTCTGATGCTTCGTCTGCTTTCGCAGAGCGTACGCGTTCGACGAGTCGAGGAACTGCCCCTCCCTTCAGCCGTTCAGCAGCCCGCGGAGCGTTGCGATAGCGGCGTCCACCTCGCGGCCTTTCGCCTCGATGATGTCGAGCAGTTCCTCCGGGGTTCGCGTGTCCTCGTTGGACTTCGCGTTCGGGTTGACGGCCTTCAGGTCGAAGTTGCGGGCCTCGATCGCCTCGCGTGACAGCGTCCACGACCGGTCGGAGTCCGCACGCGATGGCAGCAGTTCGAAGAACGACTCGAACCGGTCCACGGTAAGCGGCTGCTTCTTGGTCACCTTGACGTCCGAGAGGCCGTAGTACCAGACCCTCTCGGTCGGGCCGCCCTTGGTATAGAACAGCAGGTTGGTCTTCACGCCGGCACCGGCGGACGAGAACACGCCGGGCGGCAACGAAACGATGGACCACAGGTCGCAATCGTTGAGCAGCTTGCGCTTGGTCTGCACGAACGCCGTCTCGTTGTTCCGGAACAGCACGCCTTCATCGATCACCATCCCGCAGCGCCCACCCGGCTTCAGGGAATCGATGACGTGCTGGAGGAAGAGCACCTGTGTGGCGCCGGTCTTGTAGGCGAAGTTGGTCTGGGCCTCCTTGCCCTCCTTGCCACCGAACGGCGGATTCATCAGGACGACATCGAACAGCGTCGGCGCGCCCGCGAACAGGCCGCCGTATGTGGTCTGGCCGGTCAGCGTGTTGCCGTGCCAGATGTGCGGGTGGTCGATGCCGTGGAGGACCAGGTTGGCCAGCGCGATCGGGTAGACGAGGTCCGCCTTCTCCCGCCCGAAGAACGTGTCCTCGCGCAGGATTCGGAGCTGTTCGGCGGTCGCAGTGGAGCCCAGCCCCGCCCGCATCCATTCGAACGCCTGGGCGAGGAAGCCGCCGGTGCCGCACCCCGGGTCGTAGACCGTCTCGCCGACCTTCGGATCGATCGCTCGAACGATGGCCCGGATGACTTCGCGCGGCGTGAAGAACTGGCCGCCGTCGTTGTTCTTCTCGCCCATCTTCTGGAGCAGGCCCTCGTAGGCCTGGCTCAGGGTGAAGAGGTGGGTCTGGTC
>JBKKDW010000189.1:0-2756 GCA_046708025.1 Candidatus Limnocylindrales bacterium | reverse complement strand
GGCCGGCAACGCGTCACTCGAGGAAGTGGTGATGGCGCTGCGAACCCGGCCCACCCAGTTCCCCGACCTGGGCTCCGGCGTGGTCACCGAGCAACTGACCGCCGCCAGCCGGCTGGTGAGCTACCTGACCGGCTTCGCGATCCAGCCCAACAAGGCGATCGTGGGCGGCAACGCGTTCGCCCACGAGTCCGGGATCCACCAGGACGGCGTGATCAAGAACCCGCTGACCTACGAGATCATGACCCCACAGTCGGTGGGGCTGACCGGCAGCCAGCTGACCATCGGCAAACTGTCCGGCCGGCGCGGGCTCCAGGGCAAGCTGAAGGAGCTCGGTCACGACCTCGAGGGCGAGGCCCTCGACGAGATCTACCGCCAGGCGGTCGCCCTCGCCGACGCCAAGAAGGAGGTCACCGACGCCGACCTCCTCGCGCTCGTCGAGCAACGCACGTCGGAGGTCCCGGCCTCCGTCAGCCTGGTCGGCTGGAGCGTCACGTCGTCGCGCGGCGGCAATGCGACGGGCACGGTCACGATCTCTACCGGGAACGAGGAGCGAACCGCCGAGACGACCGGCAACGGGCCGGTCAACGCCCTGTTCGGAGCGGTCGACACCGCGCTGCAACCGGTCCTCGGTTGGCACCCGGTGCTGACCGAGTACGAGATCAAGGCAGTCAGCGCCGGCGAGGACGCCCAGGGCCAGGCCCTCGTCCGCTGCCGGCGCTCGTCCGACGAAGGGCCCGGCGCCCTGGTCGTGACCGGCCACGGGTTATCGACCAACATCATCGAGGCGTCACTTGACGCCTACATCGTGGCCGTCAACAAGCTCCACGGTGCGGAGATCAACGGGGTCAACGTGGCGTTCGTGACGCCGCGCCAGGGCGAGGGCTTGCGGTGACCGACCGGAGGCATTATCGGATCGCCGCGATCCCGGGCGATGGGGTCGGGCCGGAGGTCGTGGCCGCTGCCCGGCGGATTCTCGACGCGGCCGCGGAACGGTTCGCGTTCGATGTCGAGTGGTCGGAGTATGCCGCCGGCGGCAACGCGATCGACGCCCACGGGGTCGCGATCCGGGATGAGGACGTGACCGCCTGCGCGGCTGCCGACGCGATCCTGCTCGGGGCGGTGGGCGGCCCGAAATGGGACGACCCGAGGGCCGCCGTTCGCCCGGAGCAGGCGCTGTTCAAGCTGCGCGGAACCCTCGGCCTGTTCGCCAACCTCCGACCGGTCAAGGTGCACCCGACCATCGCGGCGTCGGTGGCACCGGTCCGCGCCGATCTGCTCCAGGACGTGGACCTGCTGATCGTTCGCGAGCTGACCGGCGGCCTCTACTTTGGGCCCCGAGCGGAGGCCACGGGACAGCCCGGCCAGCGACATGCCAGCGATACGTTGCCGTACTCGGAGGTCGAGATCCGCCGGGTGGTCCGCCTCGCGTTCGAGCTTGCCCGCGGACGCCGCGGCCGGCTGACCAGCGTCGACAAGGCGAACGTGCTGGCGACCTCGCGATTGTGGCGAGTCGTGGTCGATGAGATGCGACCGGACTTCCCGGATGTCGAAGTCAGTCACCAGCTGGTCGACTCGTGCGCCATGTTGCTGATCAGGCAGCCGGCCCGGTTCGATGTCCTGGTGACCGAGAACCTGTTCGGCGACATCCTGTCCGACGAGGCGAGCGTGCTGGCCGGCTCGCTCGGCCTGCTGCCATCCGCCTCGCTGGGCGAGCGCCGGACCGCGCACGGCACGTTCGGCCTGTACGAGCCGATCCACGGTTCGGCGCCCGGCCTGGCCGGCCGGGACCGGGCCAACCCGATCGGCACGATCCTGTCGGCGGCGATGCTGCTGCGCCTGTCGCTGGGCCGGGCAGATGTCGCCAACGCGATCGAGACCGCCGTGACCGCAACCCTCGACGCCGGCTGGCGTACCGCCGACCTTGCCGGAGCTGGTCGTCCCGACGAGCGGCTGCGGGTCGTGGGCACGGCCGCCTTCGCGAGCGCGGTCGTCGATGGCCTGTCGGCGAGCGCGCGCGTGGGAGCCGTGCCGGCATGAGCCCTGCGCCCGCCGACGCGCCCGTCTTTCTATACGACACGACCCTGCGCGACGGGACCCAGGGCGAGAACATCACCCTGTCGCTGGCCGACAAGCTGCGCATCGCCCGGATGCTCGACGAATTCGGGATGCCCTATATCGAAGGCGGCTGGCCGGGCTCCAACCCCAAGGACATCGAGTTCTTCGCCACGGCCCGGACGATGCGCTGGGAGCGCGCCAGGCTGGCCGCGTTCGGGTCCACCCGGCACCGCGCCAACAAGCCCACTGACGATCCGAACCTGCGCGAGCTGGTCGCGGCCGAGACACCGGTCGTGACTCTCTTCGGCAAGAGCTGGCTGCTCCACGTCACCCAGGTGCTGGGTGCGACCCCGGCCGAGAACCTCGACATGATCGCCGAGTCGATCGGCTTCGTTGTCGATCGCGGGCGCGTGGCGGTCTACGACGCCGAGCACTTCTTCGACGGCTACAAGGCCGACCGCGCCTACGCCCTCGACACCATGCGGGCGGCTCGCCAGGCCGGTGCGCGAACGATCGTGCTGTGCGACACGAATGGCGGCACGCTGACCGACGAGCTGGTGCGGATCATCCGCGACGTTCGCGCGACCGTCGATGCCGACCGGGACGCGCCCGCGCTGACCTGGGGGATCCACACCCACAACGACGCCGATCTGGCCGTCGCCAACTCGATGGCGGCGGTCGCCGCCGGCGTTCGTCACGTG
>JBKKDW010000188.1:0-7316 GCA_046708025.1 Candidatus Limnocylindrales bacterium | reverse complement strand
GAATGAAGCCCCATGCCGCCCCGCCCAATGCGCCCGCGGCGAGGGCTGCCAGGATGGCGATCGGGGAGGGCAGCCCCGGAACGGTTCCGACGATCGCCGCGCAGAAAGCGCCCACGAGCAGCTGGCCGTTGGCGCCGATGTTGAACAGTCCGGCCCGAAAGCCGAAGGCGACCGACAGGCCGGCGAAAATCAGCGGCGTGGCCGCGTTGAGCGTGTTCGCGATCGCTTTCGGGGTGCTGAGCGAGCCCTCCAGCAGCGCGCCGTAGGCCGTCAGCGGCAGGGTCGGATCGAACGTCGCGGCCGGACCGATGAGCCCGGAGACGATGATCAGGATCGCCCCGACGAGCAGGCCAAGGATGATCGCGATGGTCGTGACCACGAGCTGTCGACGGAGCGTTCCGCCGGAGAGCAGCGTGGTCGGGTCGACGTTCATGCCGGTCGCGCCCGGGTTCGATGACTCGGTCACGCCGGCACGTCCGCCTGGCCGGTCGCCATGATCAGACCGATCCGGTCCTTCTCCGCGCCCTCGGCGTCGACGATCGCCACAAGCCTGCCGCGATACATGATCCCGATCCGGTCGGACAGCTCGAGCACCTCGTCCAGCTCGGCGGAGACGAGCAGCACCGCGGTGCCGGCATCGCGCTTGGCCACGATCTGGGTATGGATGAACTCGATCGAGCCGACGTCGATGCCGCGGGTCGGCTGGTCGGCAATGAGCAGGGCAAGGTCCCGGCTGAACTCGCGGGCGACGATCACCTTCTGCTGGTTGCCGCCGGACAGGGTAGACGCCGGGACAGTTCCCGACGGCGTGCGGATGTCGAAGCGCGGGATCAGCTCGCTGGCCCGTTTCGAGATCGCCCGCTCGTCGATGACACCGAAACGCGAGAACGGCTCATGGTGGTAATCGGTGAGCACCAGGTTGTCCTCGATCGGGTAGGTGAGAACCAGCCCGTAGCGCTGGCGATCGCCCGGGATGTAGGCGATGCCGCGTTCCGAGAGGTCACGTGACGAATGGTTGGTCACGTCCTCACCGGCCAACATCACCGATCCCGCGGTCGCCCGGCGCAGCCCGTTGAGGGCCTCGACCAGCTCCGCCTGGCCGTTGCCGGCGACGCCGGCGATGCCGAAGATCTCGCCGGCTCGGACCTCGAAGCTGCACCGGTCGACGACGGTCGAGCCGCGGTCATCGGCGACGACCAGGTCGGTCACGCGCAGGATGACCTCGCCCGGCCTGGCCGGGCCTTTGTTGACGATCAGCGAGACTTCGCGACCGACCATCATCTCGGCGAGGGCTTCCTCGGTCGCGGTCTTTGGGTCGGCCTGCCCGACCACCTTGCCCCGCCGAATGACCGTGATCCGGTCGGCGATCTCCAGGACCTCGTACAGCTTGTGGCTGATGAACACGATGCTCGTCCCCTCGGCGGCGAGGCGGCGCAGGACGGCGAAGATCTCGACGGTCTCCTGGGGTGTGAGAACCGCGGTCGGCTCGTCGAGGATGAGAACCTTCGCGCCGCGATAGAGCGCCTTCAGGATCTCGATCCGCTGCTGGATCCCGACGGAGAGGTCGCCGGCCTTCGCGTCGGGGTCGATCTCGAACCCGAGCTGGGTCGCAAGGTCCCGGATGCGCCCTTCCGAGCGGTGGACATCGAGGAACACGGCGTTGGCCATGGTCTCGTTGCCGAGGACGATGTTCTCAGCAACAGTGAACACCGGGACGAGCATGAAATGCTGGTGGACCATCCCGATCCCGCGCGCGATGGCGTCCGACGGACCACTGATCTGGGCGGCCTTGCCGTCGAGCAGGATCTCGCCCTCATCGGGTGTGAGCAGCCCGTAGAGGATGTTCATCAGCGTGCTCTTGCCCGCGCCGTTCTCGCCAAGCAGGGCGTGGATCTCGCCCGGCCTGATCGACAGGTCGATCCCGTCGTTGGCCACGACGCCGGGGAACCGCCTGGTGATGCCGCGCATCTCGAGGGATGGCGCGACCGCGCGCGCCGCGATACCGGGATCGATCGTGATCCCACCGGACGCCTGGTCCGCGGCGGCAGTCGCCGGGTCCGGGGTGGCAGCCGAGATCGAGCCTCCGGCCGGGAGCGCCGATCCGGTCGATGGGTCAGCAGACGGTTGCGGCGGGACCTCGGCCACGGGCGCCTCCAGTCGGGTGACGGTCAGCGAAGGATAACGAGAGCGGCGAGGCCCCGGAGGAACACGCCGCTCGTCTCAGGCCGTGGGAACGAAGCGTTGCTCCTACTTGCCGTCGATGACGACGTTGGTCTTGATGGACCCGTCGGCGAGGCCCGCGTAGGTCTCTTCGAGCAGGGCCTTGATCTCGGCCGAGACATCGCCGTCCATGTCGTGGAACGGGGCGAGTCCGATGCCGTTCGTGGCGGCATTGTCGGTATGGAAACCGGGCGTGAACTGATCCTGCGCGATGCGGAGCAGCGAGTTCTTGAGGGCCTCGACGATGTTCTTCGTCGCGGACGAGATGATGCACTTCTGGACGCTCGGCAGGGTCTCGTACTGGTCGGTGTCCACGCCGATGGCGAGCACGCCGTCGGCCTGGCAGGCTGCCTCGAGCGCGCCGTTGCCGGTCAGGCCGCCGGCGCCGAAGATGACGTCAGCACCCGGCTGGCCGTCGATCATCTGCTGAGCGGCATTGCTGCCCTGGGGCGGATCGACGAACGATGTGGTGTACACGAAGTCGACCTTGATGTCCGGGTTGACCGACTTCGCGCCATTGATGTAGCCCTCGACGAAGCGCTCAACCGGCGGGACGACGACCAGGCCGCCGACGACGCCGATGTGGTTGGTCTTGGTCTTGGACGCGGCGAGGACGCCGGCCAGGTAGCCGGCCTCGTCCTCGGCGAAGAAGAGCGACTCGCCGTTGGTCAGCCAACTCTCGTCGTGGCCCGGGTTCGGGACGCCGTCGACGGACAGGAACTTGATGTCCGGATTGGCCTTGGCCGCGTCGCCCAGCGCGTCGCCGAGCAGGAAGCCCACGCCGATGACGACGCCATAGCCGCTGTCGGTGAACTGCGCGATGTTGGCCGCATAATCGGACTGGCTGGTCGTCTCGATGTACTCGGTCTCGAAGCAGGTCGGTGCTTCAGCCGCGGCCGCTTCCATGCCCTCGAAGGCCGACTGGTTGAAGCCCTTGTCGTTGACTCGTCCGACGTCGGTCACCAGGCCGACCTTGATCGCCGTGTCGCAGGTGATGCCCGCGGGCGACGGCTCGACCGACGGCTCGACCGACGGAGCGACCGTCGGTGCCACGGACGGTGCCACGGACGGTGAGGGCGAAGCTGCGCCGCTGCTGCATGCGGCGACGAGAATGGCCAGACCCGCGAACAGGGTCAGGCCCAGGCGCTTGTGCATAGATCCTCCTCAAAGCCTTGTCACCCGGCCAGCGGCGCGATGGCGACATGGGAAACCAGACCCGCGAACGCAAGGCCAGTACCGATGGCGCATCGTACAGCATGGCCATCCCGTCACGCATACTCGTCCGCGAATGTCCCGGATCCCGTTCATCCTCGATTGCGACCCCGGCCATGACGATGCCCTCGCCCTGATCGTCGGACTGGCCCGCCCGGAGCTCGACCTGTTGGCGGTGACGACCGTCGCCGGCAACGCCGACCTGGCGGCAACGACGCACAACGCGCTCCGCGTCCTGACCCTCGTCGGGCGCACGGACATCCCGGTCGCGGCCGGGGCAGCCCAACCATTGGTCCGGGCGCTGCGGGTGGCGTCGAACGTCCACGGCGCAAGCGGCCTCGAGGGTGCGGAGTTGCCCGAACCGGCGGCGGCGACACGCCCAGAGGGCGCGGTCGAACTGATCCGTTCCCTGCTCCTGCGATCGGTGGAGCCGGTGACGATCGTCGCCGTCGGCCCGCTCACAAACGTTGCCCGGCTACTGCGGGCCTACCCGGACCTGACCGAGCGGATTGCGAGCATCCGGATCATGGGTGGGGCGATCACCGAGGGAAATGTCACCGCGTCCGCGGAGTTCAACATCTGGCAGGACCCGGAGGCCGCCGGGATCGTGCTCGACTGCGGACGGCCGATCGTCCTGATGACCCTTGATCTGACCCACCAGGCGCTGTTCAGCGCGGCGGACGTCGAGCGCCTTGAGGCCCTCCGGACCCCGGTCGCGTCCGTGTTCGCCGGCCTGTTGCGCTACTTCGCCCGGTTCCATGCCACCCGCTACGGCTGGGATGGGTCGCCGATTCACGACGCGGTGGCGGTCGGGCACCTGGCCCTGCCGAACCTCGTGCGGACGTTGCCGTATCGGGTGGATGTGGAGACCGCGAGCGAGCTGACTCGCGGCCGGACGGTGGTCGACCGCTACGCCCAGACCGGTCGACCGCCCAACGCCGACGTCGGGATCGCGATCGACCGCGTCGCGTTCATCGACCTGCTCATCGAATCGATCCGGACGGTGGGGGCCGTCGGCGCGAGTGCGCGCTGATCGTGTCGTCGTGGCGCTGCCCCTGTCCCGTGCGTTACTCGCGTTCGCTGTATTCGCGGGTTGTGGCGTGAGCGGCGCGACGGCGTCGGTCGAGCAGGCGGGCCTGCGCTATGTCGCGCTCGGTGACTCGTACACGATCGGGACGTCGGTCGGGGTGGCCGAGCGCTTTCCCGATCAGCTCGTCGGGGCGCTCGGTGCCAAGCTGCCGACGCTCACCCTCGTCGACAACCTGGGGGTCAACGGCTACACCTCCGCCGACCTCATCCGCTCCGAACTGCCAGAGCTGGACCGGCTGGATCCCGGGTTCGTCACCTTGCTGATCGGGGTCAACGACGTCGTGCGGGGCGTACCGTTGAAGCGCTACGAGGCGAACGTCGTCACCATCCTGGACGAGCTGCTGAGCCGCCTGCCGGCCGACCGGATCGTCACGATTGCCGTTCCCGATTACACGGCCACGCCGGCCGGCGCCGATTACGGCGACCCGCGCCAGCAGCACGATGCGATCGTGGCCGTCAACGCGATCATGGCCCGACTCGCCCACGAGCGCGGGATCGCCTACGTGGACATCTTTGATGTCTCGCTCCGCGCGGCCGAGGACCGCTCCCTGGTGGCCAGCGATGGGCTCCACTCGAGCGGCGCCCAGTACGCACTGTGGGTCGAGCGCATCGCACCGATCGTTGCGGAGCTGATCGGGCGGTAGCCAGAGCTGGGACGCGGCGCCACGGGCCGTCCCAACCGGCGATGACGGCAGCGCTTGTCCCACCGGCCGCATTGAGCGATTACTTTTGGAGGCGGAGCTCATGAAGCCGGGCATCGCTGATCCCGAAGTGGTGGGCGATCTCGTGATAGACGGTCGCCGAGACGGCAGCGGCCAGCGAATCCGGATCGGCGTTGGCGCGCAGCAGTGGGCCGCGAAAGATCGTGATCTTGCTGGGCGATGGTGCAGCGTCGGCCGACAGGCTGGTCCGTGGGATGCCCTGGTAGAGACCGAACAGTCCCTGCGCCCCGACGGACGCGAGCTCAGCCGGACTAGCCTCGTCCTCAATCACGATGGCGACGCTCCCCAGCTGGTCGCGGAAGGGCGTCGGCAGACGTTCGAGGGCGTCAATGACCAAGGCTTCGAGGTCGATATCCAGGTGCCATGAACGCATCATGAAGAAACGATAGTCGCTCCGCGCGGTCGCTGGGGCAGGCCGGCGGAGGCGACTGGCCGCTACCATTGATGCCCGTGTCGATCGCCCCCAACGACTTCACCCACCTCCACGTCCACTCGGAGTTCAGCCTGCTCGACGGCCTCGGGCGGATCACCGAGCTGGTCGACGCGGCGGCCCAGCAGGGGATGGATTCGCTGGCCCTGACCGACCACGGCGCGCTGTACGGCGCGGTCGCGTTCTACCAGGCGGCAAGGTCCAAGGGCATCAAGCCGATCATCGGCGTAGAGACGTACGTCGCCCGCCGGTCGATGACGGACAAGGAAGGCAAGGCCGACGCCCAGCCCTTCCACCTGATCCTCCTGGCCCAGGACTGGACCGGCTACCGGAACCTGTGCCGGCTGATCACCGACGCCCACATCGACGGCTACTACTACAAGCCGCGGATCGATCGCGACCACCTCGCTCGCCACAGCGCCGGCCTGATCGGCCTCTCCGCCTGCCTCGGCGGCGAGATCCCCAAGGCGCTCGAAACAGATGACTGGGAGCTGGCTCGAATGCTCGCCGGGGAATACGGCGACATCTTCGGCAAGGACCGCTTCTTCCTGGAGCTCCAGGATCACGGCCTGCCCGAACAGCGCCGCCTCAACGAGCAGCTCCTTCGCCTCGCACCCGAAGTCGGGCTGCCGCTGGTCGTCACCAATGACCTCCACTATGTCCGGCCGGACCAGTCCGAGGCGCATGACGTCCTGCTGTGCGTGGGCACCGGCAACAACCTTGACACACCCAATCGCCTGCGCTTCGAGACCCACGAGTTCTACCTCAAGTCCGCCGCCCAGATGGCAGCCCGTTTCCTGGACCAGCCGGAGGCCATCCGCAACACCCGGTTGATCGCCGAGATGACGGACGTGACCCTGCCATTGGGCCAGTTGCGGATCCCGCATTTCCCCGTCCCCGAGGGCCACACCGTCGAGAGCTGGCTCCGCGCGGAGTGCCAGCGCGGCCTGGAACGGCGCTACGGAACGGTGGCTCCGGAGCATCAGGAGCGCCTGGACTACGAACTTGGCGTGATCCTGTCGATGGGCTACGCCGGCTACTTCCTGATCGTCGCCGACTTCATCCGGTTCGCCCGAGAGCAGGGCATCCAGACGACCTGCCGGGGCTCGGCCCCGGGTTCGATCGTGACCTACACGCTGGGCATCACCCCGGTCGACCCGATCCTCTACCAGCTTCCGTTCGAGCGGTTCCTCAACCCGGACCGGGTGACGATGCCGGACATCGACGTCGACTTCGAGGACGGCCGGCGCGAGGAGGTCATCGCCTACGTCGGGCGCAAGTACGGGCAGGACCACGTTGCCCAGATCATCACCTTCGGCACGATGCTGGCACGGGCCGCGATCCGGGACGTCGGGCGGGTGCTCGGTCACCCTTACGGCGACGTTGACCGGATTGCCAAGGCCATCCCCAACCAGCTCGGTATCAGGCTCGACGAAGCGCTCCAGGTCGCGCCTGCCCTGCGCGAGCAGGTCGAGGCCGATCCTGGGGTGAAGCGGATCATTGACTTCGCGCGCCATCTCGAAGGGGTCGCTCGCAACGCCTCGACCCACGCGGCCGGTGTGGTCATCAGTCGCGAGCCGCTGACCGAGTTGATGCCGCTCCAGAAGGCGACCAACTCGGACGGGCTGATGACCCAGTACGAG
>JBKKDW010000187.1:0-5393 GCA_046708025.1 Candidatus Limnocylindrales bacterium | reverse complement strand
GCCTGGCCCTGGACGCGTTTACCCATCAGCCGGCCCTGCATATCCGCGATGGCGACCACGATCGTGTCGATCTGTCCGCCGCGGACCAACGCCTCGAGCTCGATGAGTCGGGGGTGCTTTGCGCCGTGGCGCTGTTCACTCATACCGTCCTCCGCTGACGGGTCAAGCTGGTCGAGAGCCGGTCCCGGCGCGCCGGCCCTCGATCTGTTGGCACCAGACGGTTAGGTGGTCCGGCCTCGGACGGTTTCGGCGGCTTGAGCGAACTCGCGCTCGATCTCACTCAGTTCCGCTTCCTCACCCATGGCGCGCGGGCCCTTGAAGCTCCGGCGCGCCCAGCCGAAGTAGTAGACGAGCAGGAACAGCACGGTGACGCCCATGAATGGCCAGGAGATGTTGCCCGACGTCGGGAAGCTGAACAGGATCATCAGGACGACCACCCACAGGACGGCTACGATCGCGATCGGCCTGGACCAGCGGCCCAGGCTCCAAACCCGTTCCTTGAGCCAGTCCTGGGTCGTCGCACCAAGGTAGATGCAGATCCCGTAGGCGGCGTACAGGAAGATCGTGCTGATGGCCGTCACGATGATTACTGCCGTCCCGCGACCCACTGAGAAGGCCGCCACGGTGAACAGCCAGGCTACGACCACGATGGCGGTCAGGGCATTGGTCGGCGTCCGGTAGCGGTGCGAGACCTTCTTCAACCAGCCTGAGCCGGGGACGCCGTCGTCGCGACTGAAGGCGTACAGCATCCGGCCGGCCGACGCGATCGCCGACAGTCCGCAGAAGGCCATGGCGATGGCGATGCCCGCAGACAACAGTCCGCCGACCGTCGAGCCGAGGTTGAAGATGAGGATGTCGATGACCGCGGCTCCATCGCCGAAGTAGTACTGGCTGTACTTCGCCACGTCCGCACCCTCGAGCGTCGCCGGGAAGAGCGTCGACAGGTTGGGCAGGTGGGTAGACAGAGCTAACAGGAAGATGTAGCCGACGATGGCGGAGACCGCGACAGACAGGAAGATGCCCCACGCACTGGCGACGCGGGCACCGACCGTTTCCTCGGCGACGTGCGCCGATGCGTCATAGCCCGTGTACGTCCAGTTCGACTGGAGCAGGGAGAAGAAGAAAGCCAGGATGATCGGATAACCGATCGCCGGCCCATATTGGAGGTTGACGAAGCCGAGGTCGTTGTTCCACGAGCCGGCGACGTCCTGCGGCTGGATCGCGAATAACGTCAATCCGGACTCATCTGGTTTGCCGGCCAGGAACACGAGCACCACGACGGCGGCGACGATGATGATGTGCCACCAAACGCTGACTTGGTTGAGCAACGCCACGAGGTTGATGCCGGCGATGTTCAGGGCCAGCTGGATCACCATCAGGACGCCCATCGTGAGCAACGCCCCCGTGATGACTGGCTGGTCGCCCGAACCGATGAGGATGCTCGTATTCGTGTAGGCGATCCCGGCATTGGACAGGAGCGGCGTCACGATGGTCGCGTTGATGAACAGCGCCGCCGCATAGTTGATCCCGGCGACGATGGCGAACTGACCGATCAGATTGAGCCACGCCGTCCACCAGCCCCAGTTCTTGTTCTTCATCCGGCTGGCCCAGTAATAGAGGCCGCCGGCGGTTGGGTACGCGGACGCGATCTCGGACATGGACGCTGCGATCGCCAGGACGAACACGGTGATCAGCGGCCAGCCGATCAATACCGCGGCGGTGCCCGCCCAGGCCAGACCGTAGTCATACAGGATCACCGCGCCGGTCAGGATGGAGATGATGCTGAAGCTGATGGCGAAGTTGCTGAAGCCGCCCATGGAGCGAAACAGCTCCTGGGCGTAACCGAGCTTATGCAGGTCGGCGACATCCTTCTGGATGGCTTCGTCGCGAGATCGAGACTGGGTCATCGATTTCCTCCCTCAGACGAACCTCGGCCGCCATCTGACGGCCCCCCGGTCTGACCTCCCTCAGATCAGGACCGGAGCGGCGGCTGCAACCCGGGCGGGCGCCGCACGCAAGCGCTGGAATCGGCGGACTGACGGGTGGACGAAAATGCGGCCCTCCCTTCCGAGCATCGACGGCATGAAGCCCGCAGCACGCTCCCACGCGCCGCTCTGGGGCCCGACACGATGGCGGGACTATACGCGCCCGACCTGAGGACCGGAAGGCTTCCGGTCAATACAGCATCGTTGTCCCGGTAGGGAAGACGAACTGGAAGGCTGAGGCGGCAAGCGCCGCATCGGGCGCCAGCTCGACGACCTCGGCGTGACGGGTCACCTGGCCGCCGATCGTCTCGATCAGGCGCAGTACGACGCCGGTCTCGCGGTCGGCCGCGATCGACAGGTGGAAGTCCGGGCGGTCGCCGGCCAGCTCCGTAGCTCTCGGGTGGTCGCACTCGAGCATGACGGCTTCTCGGCCCGCCACGAGCGCGGAACCGGTGATCGTGCAGCGGCCGGTCGCCAGGACGTTCTGGCAGAGCCCGGCTGGGTGGACGAAGGTGTCGGCCAGGGTCTCCATCGGCAGCGCCGTCACCGGCTCGTAGACGCGCGACGGCCCCGGGAAATCGCGATCGCCCAGGCCGCGCGGCCGGTTGCGGATCGGCCGTTGGGTGCCGAGGCGGTGGGCCGCGGCATAGGTTCGAACGAGGTCGCCATCGGAGATCCAGATCTCGTAGTCGGCCTTGCCGGCGTGACCCTCGCGCGTCGTGGTGACCCTGGCGTGGCCCGGATGGCGAAGGGCGATCTCCATCGTGGTCAATACCTCGCCGCGCGTGGTCCGAGCACGCTCCTCGATCCGCATCCGCAAGGTCGCGAAGCGCAGCTCCGCGTCGCGCATGAAGTCGAACAGCTCCGCGACGCCGGGAAGGCCCGCCGCCAGGGCAACGACCTGCGGCAACCGGCGCCCGTCCACCAGGGCTGGCGGAGCGGCGGCGCGATCCCAGGGTCGGGCAGAGGTCATCGGGCCGGATTGTACCTACCCCCTTGACGCGCCGTGACGGTCGGTGTATATGTCACGTGACGATATACCACGGGCCATTATAGAGGGATACGACATGAACTGGCTCGATCGACCACGTCGTCTCATGGGACCGCTCGTCGGCCTCGCCGCGCTGATCTTCACCGTTGGGGCGGTGGCTGCCAGCGGCGCCACGCACGCGCATGCCACGATCCTGGATGGGGGTGGAACGACGATCGGCTGGGCGAAGGTCACCGAGGACGCGAGCGGCCGCCTGCATATGAATGTCCACGTCGCAGGTCTCGCGCCCGGACTGCACGGGATTCACCTGCATGCGGTCGGCAAGTGCGAGGGTTCCGCATTCAGCTCCGCCGGCGGGCACCACAACCCGCAGGGCGGAGTGCAGCACGGGCTGAATAATCCGCTGGGTACGCACGCTGGCGACCTTCCGAATCTCATCGTGAACACGAACGGTCGCGGTCATCTCGACGCGACGTCCGACAGAGCGACCCTCGCCATCGGGCCCGTATCCTTGTTCGACGGCGATGGGTCCGCGATCGTCATCCACGCCCTCGAGGACGATCAGGTCTCGAACCCCATCGGCAACAGCGGGATTCGTGTCGCCTGCGGCATCATCGTCGCCAACTGACCGGAGGCCAGCGCCATGAAGCGTCTCGTCGGACTCTACCCAGCAGACTGGCAGGCACGCTACGGTCCGGAGTTCGAGGCAGTCCTCGACGCTCGGCCGCCTTCTGTTCGCGACCGGATCGACATCCTCCGGGGCGCGATCGACGCCCGCCTCCATCCGCAGGCACCGGGAACAGGCGACCGATCCCCCGCGCCCTACCCGGTAAGTGTCCTCCCGGGCGTGCTCCTCGCCCTGGGCGGGCTCGCTTGGGCGATCGCGTCGCTCATCGTTGCGACCGCCCGCATCACCCCATCGGGATATCTCGATGCAGAAGCCGCCTGGGCCTTCATGATGGCGGCGATCGTCCTGATCCCGCTCGGTACGACCATCGCGCTCGGCGCTCTGCCGTCGCCCATGGCGCGGCGAGGTGGCGCGCTGAACGCGGCATTCCTGGTGAGCGTCCTCGCCGTCTGGATCCTGCCGTGGCCCATCCTTGGCATCGCCATGATCCTGGCCGTGGTCTTCTTCTCCCTCACGGGCCTCCATCATGCGATCGTCGCGGCTCGTGTCGGCTGGGTCCCGCGCGCGGTCGCGGCCCTCGTCGTCGTCGCCACCACGGCCGGCGTGGCCGGATTCGCCTGGTTCCTGATGCTCGGGCTCGGTGGGCCAGGCGGCCAAGCCAGCGCCCAGGAGACCTTTCGCCTGCTCTACACGGTTGTCGTAGCGCCCTTCGGAGTGGCATGGGTACTCTTGGGGGCGTTCATGGTGCGTCGATCGAGGATGCCGTCAGCGGCCGAAGCCGGAGGACCTCAACGATGAGCGGAGGCCTGCCTGAACTCGGACGGTTTGCGGAACCGTCGCTCTACATCCTCGTTTCGCTGAGCGAAGGTCCGAAGCACGGCTACGCAATCATGACCGACGTCGAGGAGATCTCCGGCGTCCCGCTAGGCCCCGGGACGTTGTACGGCGCCCTGGCCAGGCTCGAGAGCCGCGGTCTGATCGAGGCACTCGAGCCCGAGGAGCGCCGCCGACCATACCGTCTGACGGGCCTCGGAGCGACGACCCTGAAGGTCCAGCTCGACGGGCTCGCGGGGTTTGCCCGAACCGGCCTCAAACGACTCGGAGGCACGATCCGATGACCCGGCTGATCGGGCTGTATCCGCGCCCATGGCGCGACCGCTACGAGATCGAGTTCAGAGCCCTCATGGCTGAACGCCCGCCGGACCAGCTCGACCGGATCGACATCGTTCGGGGCGCCATCGACGCCCGACTTCACCCACAGCTCGCGCCGACGCCACCCGGAGAGGCGGCGCCTTCTCGCTCGGCCCGTCTCGGAGGGGTTCTTGCCGTCGTCGGCGGGGTGCTCTGGGCCGTCGCCGGGATTGCGTTCAACACCACCATGGTCAATCCGTCGTTGGGGTACAAGGAGGCTGAATCTGCGGGCGCAATCGCCATCGCGGCGGCGATCGTCACGGGTTTGGCGGGATTAGCGGCGTCACGCTCGTTGCCGGGTCGACCCGGTCACCTCTCGATAGCGCCGGTCGTCGTCCTGGTCGGGGGATTGGCCATGCTATTCCCATGGCCGATCGTCGGACTGGGATTCGTGACCACGATCCTCGGCACCGTGCTGTTCGGGCTCGTGACGTTCGGGCTCCTTGGCACCGCTCGGTTCGGTCCGACTGGGATCATTCTCGCGGGGGCCGGCTTGCTGGCATCGATGTTCAACACCGAGGATGAGCGCGCGCTGTTCCTCATCCCGCTCGGACTGGCCTGGATCGTGGTCGGGATCGTCGGGGCCACACGTGGCACG
>JBKKDW010000186.1:0-5487 GCA_046708025.1 Candidatus Limnocylindrales bacterium | reverse complement strand
GGATCCCCGTTGGGGGAGCGTCCACCGGCGACTGACCAACGTGGGCTGGTTCGGGGCCTTCCACCTCGCCTTCCCCTATCCTTGGGGTATGCACTCCCCCGTCGCCGGGCGGAGTTGGGCGGCTGGTCCCATTCCCGTTGGCCGGCAGCCGAGCCCGCACGGCATGAGCCGCCCGCGCGTCCTCGCCTATGCCTACGACATCGCCCCGGATCGGGGATCGGAGCCGGGAACCGGCTGGGCATTGGTCCGGATCCTGGCCAGATTCGCCGATGTCACGGTGATTACGAGAAGCGGGCCACCTCAGGAGAATGGCCGTTATGACGACTGGCAGCGGCTCATCCCGGAGGCCGGCCGGATTCGTTTCGAGCGAGTGGCACTCCCTGGCGATCCATGCTGGGGGGCCTTCGATCAGGCGCTGCCGTGGTGGTCCCGGCAGCCCCATCTCGGGTACCTCGCCTGGCAGGTCCGCGCGGGCCGGGTCGCGCGTAGGCTACACGAGGAGGCGCCGTACGATCTCACCTGGCATTTGTCTTGGGCGAACGGCTGGTTAGGCTCGACCCTGGCGTCGCTCAATGCGCCGTTCGTCCTCGGACCGATTGGCGGCGGTGTCGGGCCACCCTGGCGTCTCGCCCTCGGCCTCGGCTGGCGTGGGTTGCTCAACGAGATGGCGCGCAGCCTGATCCGGACGGTCGCCAGGGCTGCTAATCCCCTTGCCCATAGGTCGTGGCGACGCGCCCGGCTGATCCTGGTCCAGAATCGCGAAACGTTCGATTGGTTGCCGGCAGCGGAGCGGCGGCAGGCCCGGATCTTTCACAACGCCACGATCATCGACTCACCGAATCGGACGCGCGCGCCCCGTCGTGGGCAACCGCCCAACGCGTTATTCGCCGGTCGGCTGGTCGCCTGGAAGGGCTGCCGATTGGCGGTCAAGGCGATCGCCGGGATGCCCCGCTGGCGATTGATCATCTGCGGTGACGGGCCGGACATCGGCGCAACGCGAGCTCTCGCTGACGAGCTGGGGATCGCTGATCGTGTTGATTTTATCGGGTGGCAGAGGCGCGACGAGGTGCTCAGGATCATGGCCGAGGACGCCGACGTCTTCCTGTTCCCCAGTCTTCACGACGAGGCTGGCCTGGTCGTCGCCGAGGCGGCCGCCATCGGCCTCCCGATCGTCTGCCTCGACCGGGGCGGGCCACCCACGATCGCCGGCGGCGGCGTTCACCCGGGAGATGAGCGGACGACGGTCGAGCGCATTCGAATGGCCCTCTTGGCCGCCCTCGACAGCGCTCCGCCGTGTGCCGCCCTCGACCCGGCCAGCCGCGGTGAGGAGCTGCGGTCTCTCCTTCGCGAGGCCGGACTCATCACCGACGCCGACTGGCCAACTTAGAACGCTCGGCCCTTCGCGTGGAAGCGATTCTTCGTCCGGATGATCAGCCACGTCGGTGCAAACAGGGCAGCCAAGGCCCGAATCGTCTGCCTTCGGTCGGTGAACCAGAACGGGTCCTGGCGGAACGTCGAAAGGACGTTGGCAAGTGCTGCACGACGGCCCGCACCATCGGGCAGGTAGCGATGCTGGAGCGCCCGACCAACGAACGACTGGCCGATCATCCGCTGAACGAAGCGACGCTCGTCCTCACCCACCACCCGCCTTGCCTCATGCACGGCTAGCCCGCTGCGCAGGGCGGCGCCGTGGGTGGTCATCCCGGCCTTCGCCCGATCCTTGCGTGCGAGCTCGCGGTTGATGCCGCCCGACCGGACGGTGTAGTCGAGCAACTGCTCGTCGATGTAGGCGATCGGACCATAGGCCCCTACGCGGAGCGCCATATTGAGGTCGACGAACAGGCCGATCTCGACTCGGTAGAAGCCACCGAGCACATCGACGACGTCGCGGGAAATGGCCAGAGACCCGACGTTCCACGGGACTTGCCCCGGTTCGGCGATGTGGCGGAGCCAGGCCCGACCGTCGTACAAACCGTCGGGAAGGTGCTTGATTCTCCAGCTACCGCTGAACTCGAAGGTGGCCAGCGTCCCATCCTCCGAGACGGGCCGGCACGCGGTCAGCACCATGGCCGGTGTAATGCCGTCCGCCGCGAGTTGCTCGATCCGAGCTGCCATCCGGGCGAGACAGTCGGGATGGAGGCGATCGTCGGCGGACAGCAGCTGCACCCATTCGTACCTGCACAGGCGGATCGTTCGGTTGTGGTTGTCCACGAAATCGGTGTGCCGATCCCAACGGTGATACCTGATGCGGGCATCCGGGTACGCGGCGGTTATGGCGGCAAGATCTCGCTCGGAGGCATTGTCTCCGATGACAAGCTCCCAATCCTCATGCGACTGTGCAAGGACGCTCTCAATCGCGCCGCCCAACCAGCGTGCATCGTTGTACACGGGAACGAAGATCGAAAAACGAACAGTCATTGACTCCCCCGGGGTTGGCGGGATGGGTTTGGGCGGCTGCGAGCCGACCGCCATGTTCCACGACCGACGCTCGGCTCGTCAATTGCTGGTGGCGCCTCAGAATGCAAGGTCCGTGCAACGCGGTGCACGAGTGCACCGGAACTAGTTTCTGTAACCCCGCTGGTACTTTCGGGTCATCGCGGAGTCGGCTATTCTGAGGGCCGCCGCTGGGGGTCGAGTGGCCAGAAGAGGTCCTCGTCGCATGGCGTCCACGGCGATTCCGTGGGCGAACGAGTCCAGCCTTCGGCCCGAACGCGTGTCGCCAGGCTTGGGGGTGATCATCGAATGATTCGTCGCTACGGGACCGAACTACGGGCGTTGCTGATGCTCGCCGACATCGGCGTGACGGCGCTGCTCGCGGTCTGGATCTCGGGGCACATCTTTCCCGGGGAGCAGGGCAACTTCTGGAACGCCGCTCTTCCCGATCCAGCGCTTGGCCTGTTGCTCTACGTCTCAACCTGGGTAACGATCCTCTGGATCCGCGGCGGGTACCGCCTCCGCGCCCGCTGGTCGTTCGCCAGCGATGCGCGGCTCATCCTTGGCGCTGGGGCATGGCTGGCGCTGGGTACCTTCGCGTTCCTCTACCTGGCCAAGCTGCCGGACGTCAGCCGGCCGTACCTGATCGTCCTGCTCGGCGTCCAGCTGGCCACGACAGGCCTGGTTCGGGCCGCGATACGCTTGGTCTTCGGTCGGGCCCGCAGACGCGGGCAGAACCTGCGTCACGTGGTCGTGCTCGGGACCGGTGCAACTGGCCGGGCCTTCGCCCAGAAGCTCGAGGAGCACCCCGACCTGGGCCTCCACGTGACCGGCTTCCTGGGCGCCGCGGCACCTGATTTACCAGCCAACTGGGCCTATCTCGGACCCATCGAGAAGCTGGCCGACGTCGTTCACTCGGAAGTCGTCGACGAAGTCGCCATCTGCCTCGTCACCGAAGACTGGGGCCTGATCGAATCGATCGCCGCCTTGTGCGAGACGGAAGGCAAGGTCGTGCGCATGCCCGTCGCAATGCCGCGCCTGACAATCGCGACAGCTCATGTAGAGGATCTCGACGGCACCCCGGTCCTGTCTCTCCTGGCAGGATCCAACGCTGCCCTCGCCCTCGTCGTCAAGCGAATCCTCGATGTGGTCGTCGCGACGACCGGGATCATCGTGCTGGCCCCATTGCTCGCGGGGCTCGCGATGGTGATCGTGCTCACGGACGGTCGGCCGATCCTGTTTCGACAGGAGCGGGTCGGTCTGCACGGCCGCCGATTCCGGGTCATGAAGTTCCGCTCGATGATCGCCGATGCGGACTCGATGATCGACCAGCTGATGGAGCACAACGAGATCAACGGCCACGCCTTCAAGATCAGCGCCGATCCGCGGATCACCCGGGTCGGGCGCTTTCTGCGCCGCTCCAGCCTCGACGAGCTGCCGCAGCTGTGGAACGTGATCCGGGGGGAGATGAGTCTTGTCGGGCCACGGCCGCCGCTGCCACGCGAGGTTGCTTCCTATGATGCGTGGCATCGCAGACGACTGTCCATGAAGCCGGGGATCACAGGCCTGTGGCAGATCGAGGGACGCCGCGAACGGGAGTTCGACCAGTGGGTCCAGAAGGATCTCGAGTACATCGACCGCTGGTCACCGTGGCTCGATATCCAGATCCTGTTGCGAACCATTCCTGCTCTCCTCCGAATCGAGGGCCGCTGAGGCTGATCAGGCAGGGCCACCCGACCGTCGCCGGCGCTTGAGGATCTCCTGCGTGAGGAGCAACGCGAATCTCGCATTCGTGACGGTGTACCGCCTTGCGAGCCGCTTCGGTTCCGCGAGCAACCGGAACAACCATTCCATTCCCGCTCGCTGCATCCAGGTTGGCGCCCTGCGCAGACCACCGCTGTGGAAGTCGAAGGCGGCCCCAACTGCGAACAGGACGGCCGCGTGCAGCCCCGCCCGATGGTCCGCGATCCACAAATCCTGCTTCGGTGATCCCAGGCCAACCCAGACATAGTCGGGGCGCGCGGCGTTGATCAAGGTGACCTCGGCCGCGTCCTCCGCGGCGGTAAGGGGCCGGAAGGGTGGCGAATGCGTGCCGGCCACGATCACGCCCGGAAATCGGTCAGTCAAACGGGCGGCGAGGCTCTCCGCGACGCCCGGAGCTCCGCCATAGAAGAAGTGGCGCGCGTCCCGTTCCCTGGCGCGGTCGATCAGGAGCGGCATCAGGTCCGGGCCGCAGACACGGCCGACGCGCCGGCCCATCGCCCTGCCGACCCAGACAAGCGGCATGCCGTCGGGCGCCGCAATTGCACCCTCGTGGTTGAGTGCCTCCCGCAGGCGCGCATTGTCCGACGCCTCGACGAGCGTGAGGGTGGTACAGAAGTGGGCCCGGAGACGGTCGCCGGTTGAAGGAGCCTCGAGGAACAGCCGGACCGCATCTTCGAGATCGAATGCGACGATCCGGGTCTCGATGACACGGTAACGCGGCGGCAGCCGCATGGGCATCCACTCCTGTCGGGCGGCACGTGCAGCGCCGGCGTGCTGGGTCACCTGGGATGGGTCGAGGCTACCATGAGACGGGTATGAAGATGACCCGTCCTCCAGATCTCAGGGATTCATGATTCTACCCGTTCGGATCGCCTCAATCATCATCATCCTCGGCCTCGCTGCGGTCCCGACCGTAGCCGTCGTGGCGTTCGTCTTGTCCGCACAGGGGGCCGGGACACCATCCGACGATTCGCGTCAGGTCGGCGTCCTGGACCTCGAGGAACAGCCGACCCACTCGCCCGTGGCCGCTCCAACCGGGGCCTGCCGGGCAACGGTCGGCGGGGAGACGGCGGCCGCGGTTGAGGTGGCCATCGCTGGCGCCGGAGCGGGCATGGTTTGCTTCCCGGCCGGCCGGTACGAGGGCCCGTTTGCGGCCACGGTGGCCGGGCAGACATGGAGGCTCGATATGAACGCCGTCCTGGCCGGCCCGCTGGCGATCGAGGCGCCTGATGTCTGGATCAGCGGCGGAACGATCGAGCGCCCAACGGCGAACCCGTGGGGCTGGTCGAT
>JBKKDW010000185.1:0-17750 GCA_046708025.1 Candidatus Limnocylindrales bacterium | reverse complement strand
GTCATGGTTGGTGGAATCGGGCGTCCTCCTTGTTGGGATCGACTTTCTGTCCATCGAGGCTCCGGGAGTTCCCGGCCGGCCGGTCCACACTGCCCTCCTTTCGGCCGGCGTGGCCGTTCTGGAGGGTCTCGATCTGGGTCAGGTCCAGCCAGGTCGATACCATCTCATGTGCCTCCCGCTGCGCCTTCTCGGGGCTGATGGCGTCCCGGCACGGGCGGTGCTGTCGCCGTTGGATGACGGTGGGTAACACGGAAGGCGTGGCGCCCGCTCGGCCGCGGCTCGGGCGAACCGCACGACGCGTTCAGCCCCTGTCACCTGATCTGACTCCGCTCGTGGCGCCAGATTCGGTGGTTCTGGTCACGGAACCAGGCCACGACAGTGCGCCGGCTGACGAAGTCGAGGAGACGCTGCGTTCGGGTGGTTTTGGCGGTCTGTTCAGGCGGGTAGCGGTGGCCGGCAAGAGTGATATCGATCGGGTTGCGGTCATCCCCCGGGTGGATCTCGCCATCGTCGCGGTTCGGGCCGAGCGAATTGCCGAGATCGTAAGTGCCTGTGCCCGAAGTCGCTGCCGCGCGGCGATCGTTCTCAACGGCCCCGAAGGCGATCTCGAGGCGGCAGCCTCTCCATGGGATCAACTTGCCAGGTTGGCCGGGCTGCGTCGATCGATGCTCATCCTTGGACCGAATTCCCAGGGCGTCCTGAGCCTCCCCAATCGGCTATTCGCTGGCACCGGGTCCCTGTTCCGGCATCATCAACTGCGACGCGGTGGCGTTGCAGTCGTTACGCAGAGCGGATTCGGCCACGCCCTGGTCACCCTCGGAGATGCAGCGGGTTTCGGTTTCAACCACATCGTCGCGACGGGCAACGAAGCCGGCCTCGACATCGTCGACGCGGCGCGATGGCTGATCTCCCGCGACGAAGTCCAGTTGGTGTGGCTGATCCTGGAGAGCGCCCGCCGGGGCCGAGCTCTCGCGGAGATCGGGCGGCAGGCCCGCGACATGGGCAAGCCGATGCTCGTTTGGAAGACGGGACACTCAGCGGCGGCGCGCGTGGCCGCTGCCTCGCACACGGGTGCTATCGCCTCGGACGCTCGGATCTTCCGCGCCGCGTTGCATGCCGGGCGCTTTGTATCCGTACACGGCGAGGATGAGCTCATCGACGCCACTCGCGCGCTGATCTCGTCTGAGCGCCCATCGGGCAGCGGTGTCGGCATCGTCACAGTCTCTGGCGGCGCGGGCGTGGCGCTCGTTGACTGTTGCACAGATGCCGCCCTCGCGATCCCGTCGCTGACCGGCTCGACCGTTCAAGAGATCCGCCCGTATCTCCCGCCGACGCGCCCCGTCGAGAATCCGCTTGATGTGACACGTGCGATCGTGCGCGACCCTGGCTCATACGCAGCCGTGGTCAGGGCAGTCGCCGGCGATCCGGGTGTAGGGCAAGTGATTCTGTGCCATGGCGGCATCGAGGGAGCCTCTGCGGAGGTCCTCGCCCAGGCCGTAGCCGAGGTCGTTCCGTCCATCGGGAAACCTGTACTGGTTGTGTGGCCGGCCCGCGCAGGTCGTGCCGACCCGGCTCTGGCCGTGCTCGAGCAGATTGGAATCCCGTGTTTCTCCTCGGTGCATCGCGCCGCGAGCGCCGCGGCTGCGCTATGGGCCGCGACAGCTCCAGTCGGTCGGGCCGTTGGGAGAGAGCGGATCGCGGCGCGCGTTCGCCTGCAACCGCCGGACGGCGGGCGGTTGGTCGGAGAACGGGAGGCCAAGGCGTACCTGGCGCGCTACGGCATCCCCGTCGCATCGGAGGTGTATCTCGCGTTCCGCGACGGCGAACTGGTCTCGCCCGCCGGCTGGCCCTTGGCGTTCCCGGCGGTCCTGAAGGTCGACACCACCGACGTGCGACGTCGGCGCGAAGCGGGACTGATTCGATTCGGGTTGCCTTCGGAAAGCGAGGCGTTGTCGGTGGGACGGGACCTGATCCGAAGTGCCCAGCGGCGAGGAATAGGCACGGAGGGCGTGCTCGTACAGGAAATGGTCGAGGGCCTGGAGGTTTTCCTCGGTGGGCTCGTGGACCCATCCTTCGGCCCGGTCGTGACGGTCGGCCTGGGTGGGCCGTTCGTGGAAGCCCTTGGTCGGCCGACGTTCCGCCTCGCACCCCTTTCGCTCAGGGGTGCGAGGCAAGCCGTGCGCCTGAGTGAGATCGGCGACGCACTCTCTGCGAAGCAGACCGCTGCAGTGGCCGATGCGCTGGCCCGCCTGTCCTGGCTGCTGGTGGATCAGGCTGGATGGATCGAGCAAATCGACGTTAACCCACTATTCGTCACGAAGTCCGGGGTCCTCGCGGCGGACGCACTCGTAGTGCCCGCACGCGGCGCCTCATCGACAGTTCGCCGATCGCGATGGTCATCATTGGAGCCGCTCGACTGACCGACGCCCCGGTAACGTCGCCTTCGCGTCCGCCAATGCTCGGAGCAGCTGATACCACCACAGCAGGCAGCCGCTGGTGACACCGATTGCGATCCCCCATGCAGCGCCGACCGCACCGCCGAGGCTGGCACCCGTGACACCACCCGTCAGGAAGAGTGTTGAACTCATGCCACGCGCCCGGAGACTGCGTTGCGAGGATGCGAGCACGCGAAGGCCCACCAAGGCTCCGCTCTGGACGCCAGCCGCCGCCTGCGCAACCCCGACGGGGAGAATCACATGGCGGGCGGTCGTCCACGTCTCCCCGAGAAGGAGCACGCCGACCTGGTCCGGTAAGGCCAGGAGGACTCCAACCCAGAGGAAGGTCATCGTGGCGAGCCCGCAGGAGATCACGACGCAGAGGCGAAGGAGCGCTCCGGATGATCGCTGCAACAGCCGGACACCCTCGGGGACGGCGACAAGGAGGATCCCGTACGTCGCGACGTGGAGCGCGTTCATCAGGACCTGGCCCGCGCGGACCGTGGCGACGGCCGCAAGACCAGCTACGATTCCCACAAGGGCCAGCGTCACCTGCTGGACGCCGCTGAGCACGAGTGCTTCGATAGCGAGCCGAGGGGCGAGGGCTGCGTGCTCCCTGAGCCAACCGCGAGCCAGGAGCGGAGCCGGAACCACTCGAGCCTGACCGATTCCGACGATTGCGCCGGCGACTCCACCTGCGGCCCAGGCGACAATGAAGGCGGTGACGCTGGCGCTGTTGGTGAAATGCACGAGCATGAGCGCACCGCCCAGCGTAACCGTCCAGACGAGATCGTTGACGAAGGCATCGGCCCCGCGTCGGGCGGCAAAGAACACGTAGCGCCAGGCATCCTGGAGCAGAAGGGCAGGCAGTCCGACCGCCAGGGAGGCCAGGGCCACGCCGATGTCGCCCCCGAGAACGGCCGCGCCGAGCCCGCAGACCACCCCACCAGCGACGCCGACGACGACGGCCATCCCTGTCGCCTTGGCCAAGGCCGCCCTCCATTCTTCGCTGCTCCGCGCGCTGTAACGGATCGTGAGTGGATCCGTGGCCAAGGCACGCGAAACGTTGAGCGCAACCAGGTAGGCCGCGAACGCGAGACTGAAGGCCCCAAACTGGGCCGGTGCGACCTCTCGGGCGATCGCGATGGCCAGCACGAAGTTGGTCAGGCTGGAAAGGGCCTGGTCGGCCAGACCCCAGAAAGCGCGGCCGACAGGGGCGGCATGTCGGCTTAGCCCAGGGAGTTGGCCAGGGGAACCGGCTCCATTCGGCATTGGCTGGGTCACCTTGGCTTGGCGAGGTCAGCGAGAAGCCGCCTCCGGGCTGTCAGGCCACGCTCGCCGTCTCGCTCCTCCGGGCGGAGATCCTCCCCGCTTGTCCTGAGGTACGCGCCAAAGATCTCCGGCGCATCCGCCAATGAGAGCCCCGCGGCGTCGGCGTAGGCGCGCAACGCGTCCCCGATGCGGCCCTTCCCATAGACACCCTCGATCAGCTCTCGCCGGCTGGGTCGCCCGAGCAGGGCGTGCGCCTGGACCAGGAAGTGGAACGGATCTCCGAATGGCGGGGCTGCCTCGTGCGCCTCCTCCCAGTCGACCAGGAACCAGCCCTTGCGTGTGCGCATCACATTCCATGGCGCGAAGTCTCCATGGCCCGCCCCTCGCCCGGAGCTGCCGAATGGCGACTGACCGTTGGCATAAAAGCGGCCGATGGCCCGTGCAAGATCGAGTGGGAGTTCCCACGTCCGCAACCTCGGGAACCACTCAGCCGCCTCGAACACGATCACCCCGTCGCCCTCCGCAATCAGGCGCGGCGCAGACAACGGTGGTTCGACCAGCGAGCCCAGCCGGGTCAGGGCATCAGCCTCGCGAGCGAGCTTTTCGCGACCCCGAGCGTCATCAGCGACCTTGGCGAGCCCTTGGGCATGGCCGTCCGAGTCAATGATCAGCGCGACTGCTCGACCGGGGCGCCGGAGATGGGCAACGGCCACACATCCACCGGGGGGGATGAACTCGGCGAGCGCACGCTGGAGGTCTGGTTCGTCAGTCCTGGGAAACAGGCGGAGGAGACCGAGGGCCGCGATCGGGCGGGCCAGCTGCCAGGCAACGATTGCATGCAGCGTGATCGGCTGATGAACCCGGAGGCCCGCCAGCGCGATGCGGGGTGGAGCGGAGGGGACTGTCCAACGAGTGGGTCGACCGGGCGGCAGGGCGACCCAGCGGGACGCAGCTGGCGCCGGCTTCGTCGAGCCCGCGGCAAAATCAGGGTCGGCCGACTCGATTGCCGGCAGCTCCATAACGGCTCGGTGGAGGACCTCCTCGGGCGGCCGAGTCGAATCCAGAATGACGGCGGTGGGCTCGCGGCTCGCCACTGACCGCCACAGCGCGGTTTGCCGCTCGAGCTCGCCGGCATCGAGCTCGGAGCTCCGTCGAAGGATCACGTCGGGCGGGGCGTCGAGGACGAAGAGCCGGTCCACCGGAGGGAGGTAGCCTGCCAACCTGCGAGCCAGCCCGACGTCGCTTGGGATCCGGTAGCGCGTCGGATCGACAAACAGATCGCACCATCCCCGCTCCACGATCACCCATCCTCCCTTTCTAACGAAGGGGCGGACCTGGAGATACCACCCCAGGAGGTAGTCACCAAACAGGTAGAGGATCTTCAGCCGGCTGATCCAGCGTGCGTAGGGGGGCTGGGCGTGGGGTTGGGTCGTTGGCACGAAGGACGACGCTCGACTGGGCAGGACTCGGAAACGATGGTGCACCCGCCGAACCGGGTGACCGTACAATGCGCTCTCGGTGAGACCGCCGGCGAGCGTCGACTTGCCAGTCCCGTCGGGCCCACTGATCACGATGACGGCTCCACGACCGCGGCGTCCTCCCGATGTCACCGGCGTGGCGTCGCCATGCTTCAAGGGTCACTGCCCATCGACCTACGCTGAGCTCCAGTGGGCTTGATGGAAGGCATCTCATTGGGTTGGGATCGACGCAGGCAGACCTCGACCTGATCGAGCCAAAGCTGGGCGACGGATGCCCATCGGAAGTCGGAACGCGCAAGAACCGCGCCCATGGCACCGATCGCCGCCATCCGATCGCGGTCGCGAAGCTCGAGGAGGGCCCTCGCCAGATCCGAGACGGATGCCTCCGCCAGGACGGACCCGCCTCGGCGGCCCAGGTAGGCACCTAGCGGGTAGGGTGTGCACAGTGTCGGGACACCGATCGACACTGCCTCCAGGACGGCGTTCGGGCAGGCATCCCAGCGCGACGGATACAGGAACGCGCGTGCTTCAGCGAGCAGTTGTTGCTTTTCAGGGCCGTAGACGGGCGGGCCGACCAGGAGCCAGCGGCCAAGATCGTGTCGTGCGATTCGTTCGGCCGTTCTCCGCTTGCCGCCCCGCCAGTCTGGGCCATGGAGGCGGATGGTAGGGCGCTGAACGGGGGCCAGCGAGGCGACCGCGTCGACCAGGAGGTCGAGGCCCTTGTGCTCCGGGTCGAAACGGCCCAACCAAAGGAGGTATCCAGAGTCGGCACCCGACCAGCGAGCCTCGTCCGACACTTCGACGCCGTTTGGCGCGACGACCACTGGCCCGGCGTACTCCACTGCGGCGAGGTGGGAACGCTCGTCCTCGAAGAAGGCGTGAATGGCCACCGCCCGGTCAACGAGGTTTCGCTCGCCTGCCTGCCACCACACCCGCTTCAAGTTCGGATGCCGACGGAGAATATGGGGGTCGTAGGCTCCTCGCGGCTCCAGCAGGTAAGGCACCTCCAAGGAGCGGACAATGGCGGCGGCTCGAAGGTTGTGCGCCGTCCAGCCCGAATGGAGGACGAGCAAATCGGCGTCTCGGAGGTAGCGATCTATGTCGACTGGCATCTTGAGCGGCCCGATCGTGCGATGCTCGATCGGCGCCCATCTGGTGGGTCCGGGATCGGAAGGGGCCTCGCCTTCGTCGTAGCCGATGGTGACGGTGGCTCCGGCCAGGCTGAGCGCGCCCGACCAACGACGAATCGCCCCGGTCATCCCCCCATCCCCCACGGCGGCTCGTGGATGATAGCGGAGGATCCTCAGAGGGTCGACCATCTTGATTTGAGCTACATTCCGTGCGTTGTGCCGATGGCAACCTGGCGTGTCCGGAACCACTCCACGGTACCGCGAATGCCATCGTCCAGGTCGATCGTCGGCTCATAGCCGATCACGTCGCGAGCAAGCGATACATCTGCTTCGGTGCGGAGCATGTCCCCGGGGCGAGGCGGCCCGAAGGTTGCGTTCACCGGCACGCCTACGTGCGATGCAATGATCCGGAGCAGTGAGTTGATGGAGGTCGGCGTTCGGCCGCCACCGATGTTGAATACCGCTCCTTGGGCCGCGGCTGGCGCCGTCGCTGCCTGGAGCATCGCCGCCACGACGTCGTCGACATGAGTGAAATCGCGCGCCTGCTCCCCGTCACCGTGGATCACGGGGCGCCGGCCATTGAGGAGGGTCTGAATAAAGATGGGCACAACCAAGGCGTATGGGCCATCGGGATCCATGCCCGGACCGTAGACGTTGAAAAAGCGCAGCGAGACAGTCGGGACGGCATAGGCACGCCACCAGGTCTGGCAATAGATCTCGCCGACTAGCTTGGTCGCCGCATAAGGAGAGTGTGGCCGGGGCGTGGCGTCTTCTCGCAGAGGAAAACGGTCCTGGTGCCCATAAACGCTCGACGAGGACGCGAACACAACTCGCGCCGCGTGGGCCTGGGCGGCGATGAGGACATTGAGGGTGCCACGTGCATTGACGTCGTCGGCAAGGGCGGGCTCATCGAACGAGCGAACAACGGATCGGACGGCGGCCAGGTGGACGACGACGTCACAGCCGGCGGTCAGTTTATTGACGAGCTGTGCGTCCCGTACGTCGCCTACCCAGAGGTCGATGTCGGGAGCTTCGGCAAGGTTGGATCGCGAACCTGCCGAGAGGTCGTCCAGACTGACGACGACATGGCCCTCGCGCGAGAGTCGGGTGGCGAGTCGAGACCCGATGAAGCCAGCCGCCCCGGTCACGAGAAATTTCATTGGCCCTCTTTCCCTTTGAGAAAGTCTGCGGCAATGGCTATCATGCCGACGGGTAATTCTGCATCATGGGTCCTGGCAGGCGCCCTTCCTGGTGCATTGGCGCAACGAGGGTCCCTGATGTTGCACATCTCGCCGCTGCCCTCGCGCCATCGCGCCGCCCAGCTCGTCCTTCCTGTCACGCTCATTGTCGCCGCGTGCGGGGGATCGACCGCCCCATTCAGCACGATCTACTCGGGCCGGTCCGAGGAGCTCGTCGGGCCGCTCATCGAGCGGTTTCGGGCGGAGTCGGGGATCGATGTGCGGGTCAGGTACGCGAGCACGACCGATCTCGCGGCGACGATCCTCGAGGAGGGGGCAGCGTCGCCGGCCGACGTCTTCTTCTCACAAGACGCCGGCGCGCTCGGCACGCTGGCCGCGGAGGGCCGGCTCGCGACGCTGCCGCAGGGGATCCTCGCCAAAGTCGATCCGCGTTTTCGGTCGGAGGACGGGCAGTGGGTCGGCGTATCGGGCCGCGCCCGAGTTGCCGTGTACGATACGCGAGCGCTGTCCGAGGCCGATCTGCCCGAGTCAATTCTTGACCTCATCGACCCAAAGTGGGAGGGCAAGATCGGCTGGGCGCCCTCGAGCCCTTCATTCCAATCGTTCATCACAGCCCTGCGGGTTATCGAAGGTAGCCAGACCGCCCGAACCTGGCTCGAGGGCGTACAGGCCAACGAGCCGAAGGTCTATGAGAGCAACATACGGGCGCTCGAAGGCGTCGCTGCAGGCGAGATCCAGGTCGCCCTGATCAACCACTACTACCTGCTCGAGGCGATCGACGCGCGCGGTGAGATTTCGGTCGCCAACTACATCTTCCCGGGCGGCGACACGGGGGCTCTCGTGAACGTCACGGGCGCGGGCGTGTTGACGACGGCCAAGAACGCCTCCGCGGCTCTCGCCTTCGTCGAGTTCCTGCTAGCTGAGGAGAGCCAACGCTACCTGGCGCAGGCGACATACGAATATCCGCTTGTTGACGGCGTTCCAGCCGACGCGCGGCTCACCCCGCTGACCAAAATTTGGCCCCCCGTGATCGACCTGTCCGACCTCGCCGACCTGGATGGCACGCTCGAGCTGATGCAGGAGGCGATCGGGTATCGGGCGAGCTTCAGCCGGTCGCTCGCCGCGCTGCTGGCTCTGGGGGTCGTTGCGTTGACCATGCTCGTGACGTGGGCGGCGTGGCGAATTCGCCGGCGGGCCCGGCTCTCGGGTAGTGCCCGGTCGAGACCGTAGCGCTCGCCGCGAGCCCACCAAGGCCGTTAGATGGCTCGAACCAGCGGATCGTGCCTTGCTCTAACGTACCGTCAAACTTGGGCTGACCGGCCCAACTCTCCCGACGCCAGAGGATCGTATCATCGAGTTCGTCATCGTCGTCGTCGCTCTCCTTTGGATGGGTGGCTTCGGGCTGGCGGCGGCACAGGCGGCGAATCGCATCGAGCGGGCAGCGCCGACCTGGTTCGGGTTCGGCGCGATACTCGGACCGATCGCGTTGTTGCTCCTCCGCGCCGCACCGCCGGGCCGCTGTCGATCATGCTCGACACCCACTCGGGGTTGGCTCACGATCTGCCTATGGTGTGGTGCGACATTGACCGCCGCTTCTCGGGAGGCCAGGACCGACATTTCGAAGGCCGCGCCGATCAAACGGATCCCGCGTGCGCAGTCCACATCGCCAATCTCTGCTCCTGTCCCAGTGCCGGGGCACGTGGACCCGCCGCTGCCGGCGGTTGAGGCGCCGCCGTTGGGCGACACCGCGGGGCCAGCCCTGGATATCTGGCGCGCCCCGATCGGGCGCGCCGCGTCACACGCGTCGGACCGTGCCGGACGGATGGAATCCGCGACCGGCGAGACACGGATGCTGACAACCGCCATCTACGTCACCGGAACTACATCATTGGAGTCCGGCCGTCGCTACGTCATCGCGGTACACGGTCCCCGTCTGCAGGTCCTGGGTCCCGTCGAAGTGGATCCGTCGATGGTTGTCCTGGATCGACCACTGGCCGGAATGGACGCCACCAGCCACGAAGGGCGGCTCGTCGTCAGCGGGCCGGGCGGCAGATCCGGAACGGTGCTTGTCTTCATGTTGGTCGCCGGAACCACACCGGACATCGTTGCGAACGCTATCGTCAGAGCGGCGCGAACCGAGGCCCAGGCATGAGGACTGACGAGGGCGACCCGTCTTCGACCAGATGGCGAATTAGAGCGGCAATCGGACCCGAGACGCTCGCCCTGGCGCTCGTCATCGCCCTTGCAATGTCGGTCCTGTTGTTCTTGAGGCTCGGTCCGTCCAATGGCGACGCCGATGTCAGTCGTCCTTCGCCAACACCATCGGCGGCCCTGTGGAGACCTCCAGAGGGACCGATGTGACCGAGCCGGATGACAGCTTCCGTCTCGGTGCTAGAGGTGTTCTGCAGCGCGCTTAGCCTTGAGCACGCAGTCATGGGTCATGAGGTACGCCCACTCTGCGAAGCGGCCTACGCTGACAACGCCCATTCGGTCGAGGAAGGCGTTGATGACGTCGAGCGCGGGGCGCCGGTTGTGATCAAAGATCACCTGCGCCCATGGGATGAAGCGAACATGGGTCGAGATCACAGCATCAAGGCTTTCGAGGAGGCCCATCTCGATCAGCTCGAGTTCCACCTTGCGCGCGACGGCGTGGCGGTCGGTGGGCAGGGGGCGATAGGGGGAGCCGTAGACCTCGACGACAATGCCAGTGCTCGATGGCGGGGCGTTATGTGGTGAGAAGCGCTCGCTGAAGCTGATTCTCGTTGTCAGCTTGTCCTCATCATAGACGTAGACCCATTGGTCCTTGCGCGGGGAGGGATGCCGCGCGGCGATCTCCACGAGGAACGCGTTTGTGCATCGAAGGGCGTCGGCCGCGGCGCGGACGTCGGCCGGGGCATCTTCGGCGCAGCGGATCAGCACCGGAATCGGCAGAGTGGAAACGAGCGCGTCGTAGTCGACAATCTGTCCGTTGGAGAGGCCCAGCTTTCGCTGTCCAAAATGGACCCATTCGAGCGCTTGCTCATAATTGATCCGGGCACCCTTCGCGAAACCGTCGGCGAAGGCGCCGAAGCCGCCACGGGATGGGTAGCGGAACTTCTTGACCCAATAGGTCGATCGGCCGAGCGGGCCTTCGAAACCACCTTGGACGTCATTGATGCTGGGGTAGAAGACGCGCGCCCCGATCCAGTCAGTTCCCAGGTTTCGCGGTTCTGTGGTCCAGTACTTCCTCGTGTATGCAGCCGGGAATTGATTGGCGAAGACCGGCCCGAACGCCTGCTCGATCCACTCCTGATAGTTGGTGGGCTTCTGATGCGTGGCGTCCCCGGCGCGAGCCTGGAGGAAGCTCTCCAGGCACTGGGTCCGCAGGGGTTCGGGGATCTGGTAAAGGTTTGACTGGGACGGGTGATCGATCCAGTGTCCCTGGAAGTAGTTGGCGACAACCGGTTCGCTTTCCTCGAATTTCCCTCCGACGCTTGCCGCGAACAGAGCCTGGACGTGCTCACTGTTGGTAAACGAGACGTGCGGGCCGTCATCCCAGGTGAATCCGTCCCGCGTGACGCTGCGCATGTGTCCGCCGTAATGCGACTTGGCCTCGTAGATGACACTCCGGTCGTGTCCAGCGTACGAAGAGGTCGCGAGGCCTGAGATTCCCGCTCCCAGGATTGTCACCTGTCGCATGCGGTCTCCCTGGTACATCGCTTCGCCAACTGCCTTGACATAAGAAGCAGGCTGAGGCAGCCGGCTTCCCTAGGCCATTGGCCGTAGTAGATCATGTTTGGCCAGGGCGTCGGCGGCGTCGGCGATGAGGTCGAACGGGACGCCGGACCGGTCCGAGATGTCAAGCAGCGAGTGCTGGCCGTCCGTCATGTTGAGGACCCAGAGCATTGCCATCTCGCGGGTTATTGCGTCCATCGAGCCGCCGAATCCTCGGTAGAGGCCCCGACGCCCGAGCTGGGGCTCGCCCTTGGGGTTCTGATTCAGGTAGACGCGGTTGCCCTCGAGGACCTTCAGGATCTCGAGGCAGCACAAGAGGGAGTCGCCGAGGGATGCCGGCCGAAGAAACGCGAGATCGTCCTTCGACGTGTGGTACTCGGGAAACTCCCCGTTGGGTGTCCGTGACAAACAGCCGACTGGCAGGTTGATGCCCGGTGAGCAGAACTGACGTTCGTCGTAACCGTACGGCACGAACTTCCTGACCTCGGATCTGCTGCCCCGGTCTCGGAGCACGTTCACTACGACCCGGTCCACCTCGGCATCATCGCGACGGCTCTTCTTGTAGGTCAGGGGGCCAGCGTCGCCTAGGTTGGCCAGGACGAGGCCGTGCTTGATGCGAGGGAGCCTGGGCTCGTTCAATGCCAGCCAGGTAATCGAGCCGATGGTGCCCGGAATGAAGAGGAATCGGTACGAATGGCGGAGGGCGGTGCTCAAGAGTCGCCTGGCCAGGAACGTGGCTACAGCGATGCCCGAGAGATTGTCGTTGCCGAGCGACGGATGGCAGATGTGCGTGGAGATGAGGATCTCGTCCTCGAGCTCGCCCTGCAAGTAACACTCGCCGTAGGTCAGCTGCCCGTCAATAAGCGAAGATTCAATGCTGACCTCGTATTCGTCTTCGGGCATGGCCAGAAGCTGGTTGTGGGCCAGGCAGATGCCCCACGCCTCGTCGTAGTAGGAGGTGCGATAGGGGATCGCGTCCGGCTGCTCGGGGATCGTAATCAGGTGAGGCTTGAGTTCGGCCAGGGACATCTGGGCGTGGACGGGGAGGCTGTAGCCGAGGACGTGGAGGTTGGAATTCTTGAAGTCCACGATTCGGTCGCCCGCCGAATTCTTGATGTAGGCATCGGTGATGTTCCACTCCCTGGGGACCGTCCAATCGAACACTTGGGTGCCTGTCGGAACCTCGTGGACCTTGAGCGGGATGTGGTCCTGGAGGCGCCGCAGCGTTTCCCGGACGCCGTCACCTGTGATGCTCCGACAGATCGGGTAGAGATCCGTTGCGAGCCGGTGCATCGCCTCTCCGGCGGCGATGTCATCGTTTCCGGCCGTGAGCGCGTCCCGAATCATCGCGGCCCGAATCCGCCGGGCGGATGGAAGTCGGGGAATCCGCGATCGCGCTCTGACACGTCCGTCACCGGCAGCGGCCAGCGGATATCGAATGCGTGGTCGTCGCAGCGGACACCTGTGTTGGCTATCGGGGCGTACGGCGCCGACATCTGGTAGAAGACCTCGGTGGCGTCCTCGAGACTTTGGAAGCCGTGGGCAAAACCCTCCGGGACATAGACGGCGCAGCCGTTTTCGGCTGAGAGGACCGTGCTCCAGTGCCGAGTGAACGTCGGCGAGTCCGGGCGGAGATCGATGATCACGTCGTGGATCGAGCCCCTCGTGCAGCGGATCAGCCGGGCCTCCTGGTGCGGCGGGAGTTGGAAGTGCATCCCGCGGAGCGTCCCCATCCGGTGATTGAACGAGATATTGCACTGCGCGACGTGGTTGTTGAGCCCCACCGCGGCGGCCTCTTGCTCACACCATGCCCTGGCGAAGAAGCCGCGCGCATCCTCGCGCCGCTCGAGGTCCACCTGGAAGGCGCCTTTGAGCGGCGTCTCGGTGAAGATCAAGGATCGACCAAGATGATTGCCGCCCACCCGCGACCGACGCGGTCACGGGCAGGTACGGCTAGTCCTTCCATACCTTCCAGGGCGCGTTCCCCGAATCCCAAAGTGCGTTGAGCTGGAGGTAGTCTCGGTAGGTATCCATGCCCATCCAGAATTCCTCGTGTTCGAAGACCTCGAGCTGCGCGTCGCGGGCGAGCTGCTGGAGGGGCCGATGCTCAAGGAATAGATTGGGATCATCGTCCAGGTAGCGCTCGAGGAACTCGCGCTGGAAGACGAAGAAGCCACCGCTCACCCAGCCAGTGGCGAGGGTGGGCTTTTCGTTGAACTCGGTCACCAGCCTCGTCTCGGGATCTACGTGCATCTCCCCGTACCTAGAACTCGGGTGGACCCCCGTGACCGTGCCGATCCGCCCGTGCGCTCGGTGGAACTCGAGCAAGGCGGCCAGGTCCACGGATCCGATGCCGTCGCCGTACGTCACCATGACGGTCCTGCCCGTGAGATATGGACGGACGCGCCGGAGGCGAGCCCCGGTCGCGGTGTCGAGTCCCGTCTCGGCAAAGGTGATTTCCCAATCCTCGTCGGCGACGGCGTTGTGGAAGACGGTTTCGTGGCGGTCGGAGAGCTCGACGGAGAAGTCGCTCACATGCATGCGATAGTCGAGGAAGAAGCGCTTGATGTCCCAGCCCTTGTATCCGAGAGCCAGGACGAAACGCCGGATGCCGAAGTGGCCGTAGATCTTCATGATGTGCCACAGGATCGGTTTGCCGCCTATGTCGATCAGCGGCTTTGGCAGGCTCTCACTCGGCTCGCGGATGCGCGTTCCCTGGCCGCCGCACAGGATGATGACGCTCAGGTCGTCGTGCAACGGCTGGTTCTGGCTCATGGGCGTCCTTCCCCCGTCGATTCGCGCGCGTCTGCTGGGACGGCCTGGACAACGATGATATCAATCCGGACTGGTGTCCAGGCCCAACGGTTTGCGACTCACGTCGAGGAAAACGGATGCCGCGCCGGGTACCATCTGGGACTGTTTCGACGCCGCGGGGCGGAGGCGTTCATTGGAGGTGCTCGTGACTGGCCAGGTCGTCAGACGTGTCGATGCCTGAGGCGCTGCTCGTGGAGCACTGCCGATCGTGTGGCGGTGCCACGCCCAGGCCGTTCCTCTCGCTGGGTGAGACACCGATCGCAAACTCGCTCCTGACTGAGGATCGGCTGGGCTCTCCAGAGCCGTCCTATCCGCTCGGGGTCGGGTTCTGTCCGACCTGCAGTCTCGTCCAGCTCACCCATGCGTTGCCCGCGGTCGCGATCTTCGGCGCAGACTACCCGTACTATTCCTCGTTCTCCGACGCTCTCTGCCGGCACGCCCGGGAGCACGCCCTCGACCTCGTCGAGAAGCGAGGCCTCGACGAGCGGAGTCTCGTGGTTGAGGTCGCCAGCAACGATGGATACTTGCTGCGCAACTTCGTCGATGCCGGAGTCCCCGCGCTCGGAATCGAACCGACGCCGGGACCCGCAGCGGCCGCTCGCGCTATCGGCGTGGACACGCTGGAGGCGTTCTTCACCAACGACCAGGCGGAGCGACTCCGGGCCGAGGGTCGGCGAGCTGACGTCATCGTCGCCAACAACGTGATGGCCCACGTGCCGGATCTCAACGGGTTCGTGGCGGGCTTCCGGACCCTCGTGGCGGACGACGGGCTCATCACCATCGAAAACCCGTACGTCCGCGACTAGATCGAGCGTAGCGAGTTCGACACGATCTACCACGAGCACTATTGCTATTTCTCGTCCACAGCGGTCGCGCGGCTGATGCGCCGGCATGACCTGTTCGTCAACGACGTCGAGTACTTCCCCGATCTGCACGGCGGCACGCTGCGCTGGCACGTCAGCCCTGTCGAGGCACCGAGCGAGCGAATCGTCCACCAGCTGGCGGACGAGGAAGCGCGTGGACTCGCCGACTTCGCGTACTACGCCGACTTCGGGGCGCGCGTTCGGTCGATCACTGACGAGCTCATCGCCCTCCTGGCTGGCCTCAAGGCGGAAGGTGCCTCGATCGCCGCCTATGGGGCCGCGGCCAAGGGCGCGACGCTCCTGAACTCAGCCGGGATTGACCACAGGACGATCGATTTCGTGGTCGACCGGAACCCACACAAGCAGGGTCGTTGGATGCCCGGCGCGCGCCTCCCGATCCTCGACCCGTCAGCGATCCTCGACCGGATGCCCGACTACGTTCTAGTGCTCGCGTGGAACTTCCTTGACGAGATCCTCGGTCAGCAGGCGGAGTACGGCCGGCGAGGCGGCCGCTTCATCGTCCCGGTCCCGAGACCAGGGATCCTGTGATCGAAGATCCCTCGGACGGGGGGGGACCTCGCGGCCGCGAGGATGGGTCGAAAGGCGTTTCGAGCCTCCGGTCGCGGGTCGGCGACGTGGGAGGGCCAGTCGCTCGTTCCGCCCGTCGGCTCGGCTGGGGGTTCGGTGATCAGGCGCTCTCAAGCCTCACGAACTTTGCCCTCGGGATCCTCATCGCCCGGTCGGTCAGCACGGACGATCTCGGGGCGTTCGGGCTCGCGCTCGTGACGTACTGGACCGCCCTCGGCGTCGGCCGGGCGATCACCTCCCAGCCCCTCGTTATTCGCTACACGGGGGTGCCCCATGCGACGTGGCGCGAGGGGACCGCCGCAGCCACTGGGACGATGATCCTGGTGGGCATCGCCGGTGGGATCGTCTCAATGATCGTCGGCCTCCTGCTCGGAGGAGCCCTGGGGTCCGCTTTCCTTGCGCTCGGCTTGTTTCTGCCGGGGCTCCTCCTCCAGGACAGCTGGCGCTTCGCGTTCCTCGCAGCTGGACGTGGCCGCTCTGCGTTCGCCAACGACCTGGTCTGGGCGGTGGCGTTATTCCCCGCACTGGGGCTCGTCGTTTCCTCCGGTCGCGCCGGGATCCTGTGGGCGATGCTCGCATGGGGCGGTGCGGCGACGTTCGCGGCGATCGTCGGGGTGGCTCAGTCTCGTGTCATGCCCCGTCCGCACCGAACAGTATTTTGGCTGCGTTCGCAGCGCGACCTTGCAAGCCGGTACGCGGGAGAGGCCGTCACGAGCCTGGGAATGCGGCAGGTCGGGTCGTACCTCCTGGCCACGATCGGGGGGCTGGTCGTGATCGGGACGCTGCGAGCCGGTGACCTGCTCCTCAGCCCACTCAACGTGGTCTACCAGGGAATCCACCTCATCGGCGTTCCCGAGGGAGTTCGTGCGCTCACGACATCGGCAGGGCGCCTGATCCGCTTCGCGGTCGGCGTCAGCACCGGACTCGCAGCGATCATCCTGGGATGGGGCCTGCTCCTGAGCCTCTTGCCTGGCGAGATCGGCCAAACAGTTCTCAAGGACGCGTGGGCGCCCGCCCGGAGCGTCATCGTCCCGCTCACGCTATCACTTGCCCTTGCGGGGGTTTCGACCGGCGCCGTCATCGGACTTCGCGTATTGGCGGCGGCGCAGCGCAGCCTTCATGTGACGATTGTCGGCTCGATTGGCGCCCTCGTTGGCGGGGTGGTCGGAGTGATCCTCGCCGGCGCCCAGGGGGTCGCTTGGGCCACCGTCATCGCGTCCGTATTCAACGTGGGGCTTTGGTGGTGGCAGTTCCGCCGGGCGCTGGCGGACCATCGGCGCCTTGGCGCGGTGCCTGGCGATATGGCCCAGATCCCGGGGCTTTCAGGACTCCCTGGGGACGCCGCCACGCCCCCACCGGGATGAGTCGACCCCGCCGGCCGATGACTCCATTCGGTGCTTGCGAAGCAGACAGTGCCCACGTACACCGATCCGGTCTCGTCCGTTTGACATATGCGAGGTCCCGGCGCGAGGATGACCAGGCGGAGACTGCCGCCCACCAGTACGTCCGCTGGAAGAGATTCCCCGGGGCGGCGTGTGCCGGTAAATCCAGTCCCACGGGGTCGACAGACTTGAAGTTGTGGCCGCTGTGAGGGTCCTCGTAACCGGCAGCGAGGGGTACATCGGGACGATCCTTGGACCATACCTGATGGCGCGCGGACACGACGTTGTCGGAATCGACAGTGGGTTCCACCGGATCGGCTGGCTGTACAACGGAATCGACCGGGCGCCGGCCTGGATCAACAAGGACATCCGGCACCTGACCGTCGAGGATCTGCGCGGGTTCGACGCGATCGTTCACCTGGCCGAGCTGTCCAATGACCCGGTCGGGCAGCTCAACCCGGAGATCACGTTCGAGATCAACCACCAGGGCAGCGTTCGGCTCGCAAGGCTTGCCAAGGAAGCCGGCGCGGAGCGGTTCATCTATATGTCGTCCTGTAGCGTCTACGGTTCGGCGGGAGACGAGCTCAGCACCGAGGAGTCTCCGCTTGACCCGCTCACGACCTACGCCCAGTGCAAGGTGCTAGTGGAGAGAGACCTGACGACGATGGCCGACGACAGATTCTCCCCGACGTTCCTGCGCAACGCCACGGCCTATGGAGCATCGCCGCGGATCCGGTTCGACATCGTGATCAACGACCTGGCCGGTCACGCCTGGACCGAGCAGGTGATCCGGATGGCCAGCGACGGCCGGCCGTGGCGCCCGTTCGTCCATATCCTGGACATCAGCCAGGCGATCGACTGCGTGCTGCGAGCGC
>JBKKDW010000184.1:0-3447 GCA_046708025.1 Candidatus Limnocylindrales bacterium | reverse complement strand
GCAGCAGACGAGATTCGCCGCGTGAGGCTGAGGATCGTGCGAGAAAGGAGAGTGGAGCCGACACGCAGATTCGAACTGCGGACCTGCTGTTTACGAAACAGCTGCTCTACCGCTGAGCTATGTCGGCGCGAGGGCGAGTATAGGCGATGACTTCAGACAGCAGCTGTTCCCACGCTCGATGCAGAACGGCGCTCGCGCCCGATTCCATCCTCGAGGAGCCGGACCTGGCAACCCGCATACGCAGGCATGCCGCGTTCGTGACTGCGACGAACCGACGCACGGGTCGGCTGACGGCCGCCCTCGAGGGCGCTGCCGCGAGCGAGCCGGCCGCCGCGGAGATGCTGGTCGAGTTCAGCAAGCGTCGGCTCGACCGGGCGACCAGGTATGCGAAAGCAGCGGCGGCGACCGGCCGCCTCGCCGTCAGCGAGGCAGAGTGCCGAGACGTGCTGTTCGCCATGATCGACGGCTCGTTGTGGCGCCGCCTCGTGGTCGAGCGCGGCTGGTCCGACGAGCGTTACGCCGACTGGCTGGGATCAATGTGGATCGCCCAGCTGGTCAGAACAGCCGACCCAGCCAAGGGACCAGACTGAAAACACAATCCGCTGTCGCGCGGGGGTGAGCCGCACGACCCAATGGCAACCCGCGTCGTGCGCGGCACCGAGAACACAGTCACCCAAGTGGACGAGGGTCCCCGTCGCAACGACCTTGAGTGAGATGGGCCTCAGGCTGTCCCGCCCGACGCAGGTGCGCAGACGGGCAAAGACTTACGAAATGGCTGCTCTACCGCTGAGCTATGTCGGCGCGAGGGCGAGTCTAGGCGATGATTTCAGGGACATCAGCTCTTCGATCCTTACCGATCGAGTTCACGGTTGCCACGAGGAGAACAGCACAGCGGGACGTACGCATCGAAGTGACCGGAGCGGAGCGCGCAGTCCCGAGGCGAGCTCGCGGCGTTCCGCACATCGCGCAGCCGCGGTGCCTCCAGCTCCACATCGTAGTCGCGTGCCCGCCTGTGAGCTGCGTCGCATCCCTATTGCGGGCCATGCTCCCGTGTTCCGGTGGCGTCTGCAGGGGATAGAATCCGCTGGCAACAGCGCCATAGTTCTCGGAACTGCCTTAGGGGACGCGCCGCAAGCGCGTGCCCGCCAGTCCGTGTCAGTAGAGAGAGGGCTTGGTTCAGTGGTTGTGGACGCGGCAGTGCACCTCGGCGAAGACACCCTGGAGCAGTTCGCCGCGGGCATTCGCGGGCGCGTCCTGCGCGAGGGCTATCCCGGGTACGACGACGCCCGCATGGTGCGGAACGGCCTCATCGACCGGCGTCCGGCCATGATCGTGCAATGTTCCGGGACAGCGGACGTCGTCGATTCGGTCAACTTCGCCAGGGACAACGGTCTCCTCCTGTCGGTCCGAGGAGGCGCCCACAACGTTGCCGGCAATGCAGTGAACAATGACGGGATGGTCATCGACCTGTCATCGATGCGCAGCGTTTTCGTCGATCCGGAGCACAGCCAGGCGCGAGTCCAGGGCGGCGCCACCTGGGGCGATGTCGACCGGGAAACGCAACTATGGGGACTGGCTATCCCAGGTGGCCAGGTCAGCACGACCGGGGTCGGTGGCCTGAGCCTCCATGGCGGGATGGGGGTCCTCCATCGGACGTATGGATTAACGATCGACAGTCTCGTGTCGGTCGAGATCGTCACCGCCGACGGGCAGGTGCGGACGGCCAGCGCCACGGAGAATGCGGACCTATTCTGGGCCGTCCGCGGCGCCGGCAGCAACTTTGGAGTTGTGACCTGGTTCAAGTTCGCGCTCCATCCGATCGGCCCAGAGATCTACCAGGTCGTCCCCGTCTTCTCGCTCGACGATGCACCGGCGGTCCTGCGCAAGTACCGGAGCTTCGGCGCCTCGGCGCCGGATGCGGTCAATCCACAGGCCATCTTCTGGAGCGTACCGCCCGTCGCGGACTTTCCGGAGGAGCTGCACGGAACGCCGATACTCGTGGTACAGGCGCTCTACGCCGGCGATCCGGACGAGGGAGAGCGGCTCCTTCGGCCGGTGCTCGAATGGGCCACGCCGATCATGGACGTCGGTGGGCGCGCCCCATATGCTCTCGCCCAAACGTCGTTCGACGCCTTCTTCCCGGTTGGCGGGCTCTACTACTGGAAGTCGCTGCTGCTGAAGGAGGCCACCGATCAAGCGCTCGACGCAATCGTTCAGGCGGCCTGGGACCGGCCGTCGCCGCAAGCGATGATCAACCTCTGGCAGCTGGGCGGGGCGATCAGTCGGATCGCCCGAGACGCAACCCCCTACATCCATCGAGATGCGCCATACCTGCTCAGCTTCGATACGTCGTGGGTCGATCCGGCCGACACCGAACGGTGCATCGCCTGGAACCGCCGGATGTGGTCGACGATGCATGACACGTTCGGGCTCGGCGGCGCGTATCTCAACTTCGCGGGGTTCGGAGAAGAGAAGGACACGCTGGTTCGCGCTTCGTACGGCACCAACTTCGACCGGCTGGTCGAAATCAAGACCAAGTACGATCCCGCGAACCTCTTCCGAATGAACAACAACATCACGCCGGTTGGCTGGGTCCCGACGGCTGGGTGAGAGCCCAGGTACGAGTAAGGCTGTCGTCGAAGAGCGGGAGCCGGTCGGTGGCGTTCTCGCCGCGGGGGGGGGCGCAGCCGTCGAAGCGACCTACGCCATCCTCCTGCCGCACCTGCCGCGACGTCTGTGTTGGGAGATCGCGGTGATCATCGCGATCGGTCTCGTGCAGTTCCCCGCGTTCATCGTCGCCGAGCCACGCGGCCCGATCTTCGCGATGGCCGCGACGGAGGCGGAACGCCCGTCGTCTCCAGCGAGGAGACCGTCACCGACATATGGAACGATTGCCGCAGGTACTCCGGCCATCGGTGCGACAATGCAGCGGGTACAAGGAGAGCAAGCAACCGGGAGGCGCGACATGGCACAAGCGACGACGACGACCGCCAACAAACCGGCCTGGGTCGATCTCGCGAGCTCCGACGCCGAGACGTCGCGGAACTTCTACTCGAAGCTCTTCGACTGGCAGGTCGAGATCAATCCCGATCTACAGTACGGCGGCTACGGACTCGCAAAGACCGGCGGCAAGGATGCCGCTGGAATCGGCCCCAAGATGGACCCGAATGGCCCGACGGCATGGAGCCTGTACATCGGAACGGATGACATCGAGGAGCTGACCGGAAAGGTTCAGGCCGCCGGTGGGACCGTCGCCATGGGCCCGTTCGATGTCGGTGACCAGGGCCGGATGGCCGTGTATCAGGATCCGGCGGGCGCCATCATCTCTGCCTGGCAGGGGACGCGCATGGGTGGCTTCCAGACGAACGCACCGAACTCGTTCGGCTGGGCGGAGCTGAATGCCCGCGGCGTCGATCAGGCGCTGCCGTTCTACGAGCGTGTCTTCGG
>JBKKDW010000183.1:0-7699 GCA_046708025.1 Candidatus Limnocylindrales bacterium | reverse complement strand
CCGCCGCCTACGGTCGCCGCGCACGTGCCGCCGCGTGCCGCGACGTGCCGCCGCCTACGGTCGCCGCGCACGTGCCGCCGCGTGCCGCGACGTGCCGCCGCCTACGGTCGCCGTGCATCGCGAAGCGGCAGGACGATCATCGCGCTTCCGCCCGGATCGACACCCGCCCGTAACAGCTCCTGTGCTCGGACGCCGTCGATCGGGAAGACGCTGCGCAGCAGGTCTCCTGCTTCGCTGACGAATCGGCGCGTCTGTACGGTGCGGCGGACCAGGAGGATCACCCCGTTGACCTCTCCGTCGCGTTGCTTTAGCTGCAGACGACGAACGAGAGCCTGACTGTCACGAGGCGCGGTCTCGGCTTCGACGCCGTACCGCCACCCATCGCCGCGCACAAGCGCATCCCAGGAGCGACGATCGCCCGGGATCGGGAGCGGCGCCTCGATCGCCCAGCGCAGCGAGGCATGCAGCCGGCCACGAAAGTCTCCGAGCAATTCGAGGTGCGCCATGTCCCGGATGGGCTGGCCCGCGGGATATGACTTGAGCGACAGCTCGAGGCCGACGACCGAATGGAGTCTGGCCAAATCGCGGACGGAGATTCGTGGAACAAGTCCGCGCTCGATGCGGCTGAGGTGCGACACGGACAGCACCGCGGCGTCACCGACCACCTGCAGACTCAGCCCTCGGTCCATCCGCGCCTGTCGAATCTCGCGCCCGGCTCGCGCGATCAAATCGATGCCGCGAGCGGTCCCGATGTCGACTTGGCGGGCCTTGGTCGCCATGGGACAAGGATCGTCGGAGTCGATTATCGGGCGCTTATCACTTGCCTGCCGGGCTGCGCAGGGCCCAGCGTGCTGACGTGAGCCCGATCGGCGTTTGGTCCGCATGGTCGCCGGGAGCGGAGAGGCGACGCAGCCGACCGGTCGTCCAGTCTCGGTACCAGGGCGCCCACGTGAGGGCGGGAGCGAGATCCGGCCCGCCGTCGATGCCCGCGGCGCCGTCGTGATAGTCAGCATAGGATCGCCCGAACGGCGGCTCACTCACCGGTCGGATCGAGGTGAACTCAGCGGCGTCATGCAGGGCGGGCAACTCGTCCTCGCCAACGCCAAGGGAGCGATAGATCGCCTCGACCTGGTGCAGCCACTCGTGGACGTAGCCCTGGGTGGGGTCGGGGTCGGTGGCGAGGGTTGGCCAATGGTCGGACGCGATCGAGCTGAACCCAGCGCCGAACGTCGCCTCCGAAGGCCCAACGGAGCAACCCCAACCGCACATGCGCAGATCCGGGGCCGACGGCCACAGCACGATCACGGAATCGTAGCGCGGTTCCGATGCGAGCTCGACCAGCTCCTCGCGGCAGTCGCGCGGGCCGGCCCACCAGCGACCTTCGCCGCTCGACGAGAGCGTGGCGAGCGGCCGGCGAACGTCGACGATATGCGTCGGTTCCAGGATGGCGAGCCCGTCGCTCCAGTCTGCCACGGTGGCGGGCAACCGCTCGAGCACGGCGGTAACGGCTTCGCGCTCGGGCCGGACCATGACCCGCTGCACGCGCCGGCGACCGAGCCCCGAGCCGATGCGTGCATTCGTGACCAGGTAGACGAGGGCCAGAACGGAGAAGACCTGGGGCGTCGAGCTCACCGGCCGGCGATTCGCCGGGCGAGGTCCGGACCGGCGACCTCGGCCGGCGCTCCCGGCTCCGGGGCTCCCGGTGGGGCGCTCGGCTCCGGGTCTCCCGGCTCCGAGCCGACGGCGATCGGCATCCCGCTGCGGCTCCAATCGCTGTACGAACCGGGATAGAGCAGCGGGTCCGGCAGGCCGGCGATGCGCATTGCCAGGCTGTTGAAGCAGGCCGAGACCCCGCTCCCGCACGACGTGACAACCGGGCCGCTGGCACCATCGGCATCGAGCGCCCGGAAACGAGCGGCCAGCTCGGATGCCCCGAGCAGCCGGCCGTCGGGCCCAAGGTTCGCGGCGATCGGGGCGTTCCTGGCCGTCGGGATGTGTCCGGGAACAGGATCGATCGGCTCGGTCTCACCGCGGTAGCGCGGCCCGGCCCGGGCATCGAGCAGGACGATCCCACCGAGCCGCTCGGCGACTCCGTCGCGATCGATCGTCTTGACCCAGCGGGCAGCGAGCTCGAGTCGCGCGATCGGAAAGACCGGCACCTCGGTCGCTACGGGGAGGCCCTCGGCGACCCAGGCGGGATAGCCGCCGTCGAGGACGGCGACGCGTTGCTGGCCGAGGTCGTCGAGCATCCACCAGAGTCGGGCCGCGACCCAGCCGCCGACGTCGTCGTAGGCCACGACGTCGTGCTCCGAACCGATCCCGGCGGCTTCGAGGCGCGCCCGGAACACGTCCGGGGAGGGGAGTGGATGCCGGCCTGGACCCTCGGAGGCCACGAGGTCCGAGTCGAGGTCGAGGAAGATCGCGCCCGGGATGTGGCCGGCATCGTAGGCCTCGCGCCCGGCGCCGGGAGACCCGAGCACCCAGCGATCGTCCGCGATGCGCAGGCCCGGGTCACCCAGCCGCTCGACGAGCTGCGCTGGCGAGATCACGGGCGACCGAGCGGCCATGATCGGAGTATGCCCGACCAGCTCGTCGTCGACCTCGACGCCACCAGATCCCGGCTACGCCTGAGACTGACACTACGCCTGAGGCTCGCCCGCCTCGTGCTATCCTTCGCCCGGCGCCGACACCGGTGCCCCGACGCACGCGGTCCCGGCCTCGCCCGGGCTCCTGCGTCCTTCGCTCCGGCGTAGCTCAGTGGTAGAGCGGGCGGCTGTTAACCGCCATGTCGTAGGTTCGAATCCTACCGCCGGAGCCACTTTCCGCAATCGGGGCCGGGGCCGGGTCGCGTCACGAACCAGGCTTATCCGGGAGCGTTCGGTAGTAGATCAGCGCTCCGACCGCAGCTTCGCGTGTTCCGGGACGAGCAGGGCCGGGAGCTCTTCGATGTGCCGGATGGCCCATTGCCCGACCCTGACACGCCCGCACCGCCGCGCTTCTTCCCGATCTACGACAACCTGTTCCTGTCGCACAAGGACCGAAGCCGGGTGTACGGCGAGGTCGGCAGCTGGACCGTGCTCGGCGATGATCTGAACCGCGTCTTCGGCGCTGGCTCCGTGCTCATCGACGGCTTCGTCCATGCCGGCTGGCGGATCGAGCGGGCGGACGATCAGGCGACCCTGGTGATCATCCTGGTGCGCCCGCTGCCCTTGGCCCATCGCGAGGCTGTGCTGGAGGAGGGCAGCCGCCTGCTGGCCTTCCTGGCGAGCGATGCGCGAAGCCATGACATCCGCTTCGAGACTGCCGACGCCGGGCGTTCGTTGTGACCTGGCGCGCGGCGCGCGTCCTGACTCCGGTCGGCGCCGCGAGGGCGTGTCAGAGGTATCGCGCGATCGCCATGGCAACGACCGCGATGCTCAACAGCGAGATGTCCACGAGCCCAATCGTGTGCAGCCGTTCCTGTGCGGCGTGCAGCCGGTCCGTCAATTCGGCGCTGGGCGGTCCTCCGGCCGCCTTCATCTCGGCACCAATCGCGCCCAGCCGAGCCAGGCTGCTCGGGATGAGGAGATTACCGCCCGCCCAGGCGATGAGCGTTGCGATGCCACCGATCGTGAATGCCAGCCCGGTCGGCGAGGTGATCCAGGCGGTCTGAAACCCGTCCGAGTTGCGCCAGTAGAGCCATAGCCCACCCACCACCGTGAGCGTGGACGCGGTCACGAAATAGATCGGAACGCGTCGCCGATTGACGACTTCATCGACGAACTTTTCGGCATCTGGACCGAGCTTGTTGATCGCCGGCTCGATGTAGAAGAAGAACAGGGCCGCGCCGCCGACCCAGACGACCCCCGACACGATGTGGACGATGCGAAACAGGATCAGCTCCAACTCCACGGTCTCCTCCTCAATCTGAAATGTGCCTGATGCGATGCCCGCCCAATCGTGCCACGCGGTGCAAGCGTCAGGCGAGGTGACAGGCCTCGTTCCATAGCTCAATACTGGGATCGTCTCGCTCCCAGCCCACGATGGACAGGGTCGCCGTGCCCAGCTCGAACAGGGCGCCGGATGCCGCCGGCAGGCCGATCCAGCGAGCCGCCAGGACGCGGAGCAGGTGTCCGTGCGCAAAGACAAGGGCATCGCCGTCGAGTTCGGGGCCGCCCAGCCTGGCGATCGTGCGATCCGCCCGCACGCCGACCTGCTCGGCCGTCTCGCCCTCGGGCAGCGGTCCCCGCCAGATCGTCCAGCCCGGTTGGTCGACCCGGATCTCCGCTGTCGTGCGTCCTTCGTGGATGCCGTAGTCCCACTCCAGCAGTTCGGGATCGGCCACCGCGACCTCCCCGTACCCGGCGATAACCGCGGTGTCCGCGGCGCGCGAGAGCGGGCTGGTCAGAACAAGCGAGAAGGTGGGACTGGCCAGTCGGCGGCCGAGGGCGCGCGCCTGGTCGCGGCCCGTCTCGGTCAAGGGGACGTCCGTCCGTCCGGTGTGCTGCAGGCGCTTCGACCATTCGGTCTCGCCATGACGGACGAGCCAGATCCGCCGCCTTGTCGATGGGGCGCTCACGGTCGGGCCGACCGCAGGTACGTGTCCGGGTTCGCGGTCTCGTGTGGCTCCGCGGCGAAAAACTCGCGCGACCGCCAACCGAAGATCGGAGCGATGAACAGGCCTGGCACCTGCGCGATGCGCGTGTTGTAGCGGTAGACCTGATCGTTATAGAGCTCACGGCGGTCGGCGATCATCTCTTCGAGGCGCTCGATCTCGTCCTGGAGGTCCGCCACGTTGGCCTGTGACTTGAGGTCCGGGTAATTCTCGACGACCGCGAACAGGCTGCGAACCGCCGAACTGGTTGCATCCGAGACGGCCGCCTGATCGTGAATCGGAGCCGTCGGAGCGTACGCCGCCCGGGCCCGCGTGACGTCGCCGAGCACCGCTTGCTCGAAGGCCATCACCCCACGGACGGCGGCGACCAGGTTGGGCAGCTGGTCGTGGCGCTGGCGGAGGGCGACGTCGATGTTCGCCCACGCCTTGTCGATCCGCTGCTGCAGTGCAACGACAGCGTTGTACGTTGTCAGCACGGTGAATCCGGCGACCACGATGACGAGCCCGACGGCGAAAAGGGCGGCCAATGCGGGCGCCGTCACCGGCCGAGGCCCTCATTACCGATCATGACCGCGAAGACCATGGCCGATCCGATGGCCAGGACGGCACCGAGCAAGCCGAGCGCATAGCGCCACCGACTCCGCTCCATGACCGCCCCGGGCGTGCCGTAGGCGATCAACAACGGGACTTCGGCCGACGAGGCGAGCACCAGTGTGTCGGGCGCGATCTTGAAGGTGCGTTCGGCAAGGGCCGCCTCCTGCGGCGTTGCCAGCGGCGGGCGATTAGCCGCTGGGTCGATGGCCGGCGCCGCCACCGGCCGTCCGACGCCGAAGCCGGGGATGGCCGCGTTCCCCCAGGCGGCCCGGGCATCGACCGCGAGGGTGCCGGTCGCGCGCGCCTCGGCGAGGTCAGCGGCGATCTCGGGATCCGAGTTGAGGTTGTCCGCCTCCGAGCCGACGTCGGCCAAACCCGGTTCGGTCAGATCGGAGAAGGGCAGGGCGCGCCCGACGATCGTCACCGGGTCGCCGATCTCCAGGCGAGCCTCTCGATAGGCGCGCCGACGGTCATCGCCGAGCACCGCCGTCGGCCGGTCCGAGGTCGCCGGATCGTGGACCCGCAGGAGCTCGGCGATCGCGCTCGCACGATCGGGCTCGCTCAACCGCGTCGTGCCACCGACCCGGATCGCAAGTCCCGTCGGCTCATCGCCCAGCACGCCCGTTTCCTCATCGAAGCGGACCGGGGCGTCGACCTGAGCGCCGCGCGGAAAGATCCGAATCCCGCCCGTCGCGTCGCGCACCCGAAACCCGATCGAGCGCTCCTCGATGAATCCGGCTTCGGCCAGCGCGATCTCGCCGCCCCTGCCGATGACCGCACGGTAATAGACACATGAGGCACTCTGAAGGAGTGACACCAGGGTCATCTCGGCCGATTCGACGACGCCACTGATGCGGACTTCGCCGGCCGCAAGGGACCCGATCCTGGAGGTCGACGTGTCGCCGACCCGGACGCTGGCCCGGTACTCGCGCAGGCCCTGGACCAGCAGGCTCAGACCGGTGATGCCCCCGGCTCCGGCGAGCAGCGTGAGCCACCAGCTGACGGTCGAATCCACGGGCCCATCCTACGTGACGGCCGTCGCCCGCCGCGGTTTGCCCGACGGGGGCTGCCACGACTACGCGGACGGCCGCCCGGGACGCAAGGAGAGGACGACCAGCAGGAACCCGCTGCCGATACCCGATGGGTGGGCTCCGCCGTGTGCTAGCCTCGCGGCATGCGACTGAGCGAGTGGCAGACGGTGACGCCCCACCGCGATTCGATGGCCCCCAGGGTGCTGACCCCGGCAAGCGACGCCCTGGAAGTGCTCGGCGGTGAGCGAGACCCGCATTGCTGGATCGTGTGGGGTGATGACCCGGAGATTCGTTGGGCGATTCTCGCCCCCAGCGCCGCGGGACTCGTCCAGGTGCATGTGCGGGTCAACGTCCCGGGCGAGGGCCCGCGCGCTGCCGGCAAGCTTATTCGATGGCATCGCGTCCAGGTCGGCGAGCTGTCGGTCGAGATCCAGGGCGGTCACCGCCTGCTCACGTTCCAGGTCGAGTCGTACCTGCTCCACGGCGCCGATGCCGACGCCGACGCGGTCGCGGCCTTCACCGAGACCCTCTTCGCGGCGATGGACGGGCGCTCCCTTGTGCCGAGGCCACCCGATGTCATCGAGCTGTCAGGCCCAAAGGTGTCCACGCCCTGATCAGCCCGTGGCGGCGGACACTCCGCTATTGGATCTCGCGGATCGCGGTCTCCGCCCTCACCCGGGTCTATCTCCGTGTCCGGATCCACGACCGGGATCGCCTGCCACCGGGCGGGGCGATCTACTGCTTCAATCACCTCAGCTGGTCCGATCCGTTCGTCCTGATGGCCGTGCTGCCGTTCCGGCCGCGGCTCTTCTTCTTCGGGCCGAAGGAGGACGACATGGCGGTCGGCGGGCGGAACCGGATCATTGGCTGGACGGGCACGTCAATCCCGTACAAGCCCGGCAAGGACGACCTGCTCGGGGCGACGCGCCGGGTCGGTTCGGTCATCGCCGCGGGCGGCGTGCTCGCGATCGCCGGCGAGGGTCGAATCCACGCGTCCGAGTCAGAGCTCTGGCCGCTCAACGAAGGGGCCGCCTACTTCGCCCTGCGCAGCGGCATTCCGATCGTTCCACTTGCGATCAACGGCACGAGCTGGCTGCGCTTCGGTGGACGGGTCAGCGTCCGGGTAGGGGAGCCGATCGCGGTCCACGGGCGCCCAAACCGCGAGGCGGTCGCGGCTCTGACGGACCACACGTGGCGGGCGCTCCACGCCCTGGTCCGCGACGCCCCCGAAGTGCCGGTGCCCGGGCGCTTCGGCCGCTGGGTCACGGAGCGCTTCAACGACTGGCCCGAAGGATCGCGTGAGGCTACTCTGGCGGCCGGCGCCGGCTACCGGGCTGGCGGTCGCTGACCACGTCGGCGTGTCTGGCATACTCCGACGACGATTCAAAACAGTAGGAGGGATCGTGGGAACGACGGCCCTGTCGGGCGATCCAACCGAGTATCGAGCGCGCCTGGCCGAGCAGAGCGACGACCAGATCGA
>JBKKDW010000182.1:0-11602 GCA_046708025.1 Candidatus Limnocylindrales bacterium | reverse complement strand
CTCCAGGGCCGTCCGCGACACGGCTGATCAGCCCTCGGCTGATCAGCCCTCGGGTGCCTCCAGCTCGCCGGGGTCGGTGAAGGCCGTCCCGCCGCGGGACGCCCCCGACGCCGACATCGCCTCGCGGTAGACGGCGATCGCGTCGTCGACGCAGCAGACCACGAGGTCCCCCGGGACAGCCCGCCGGAGGGCCGTCCGGACCGCGCTCATCTCCTCGAGCACCCTGTCCGCCCGGGTCGCCCGCGCCGTACCCGCGGCCCTGGCCGCCCGGATCCCCTCGATGACGTTGGACGCGGTCTCGCCCGGCTGACGGCCGCGCAGATTCTTGTCCTCGCGCACGATGATCTCGTCGAAGGCGGCCGACGCAATGGCCCCGTATTCGCGTTGATCTTCGTTGCGCCGGTCGCCCGGGATGCCCAGGACGCCGATCGCCCGGCCGGTCCGCGTCGTGGCCTTCGGAGCGCCGATCCGGCCGGCCTTGGTGTGCTGGTCCACCATCATCCGATTCACGAAGTCGGCCAGCTGGCGCATACCGTCGACGTTGTGGCAGTAGTCGATCACGACCCGGACGCCGGCGACGTCCAGCAGGTTGAGCCTTCCGGGCGACTGGAAGAACGAGGTCGAGAAGGTGCGCAGACCCTGCCGGATGTCGTGCAGGTGCGCGCCGGCGGCCCACGCAGCGGCCGCCGCCGCGAGCGCGTTGGCCACGTTCATCCGGGCCCGGCCGCCAAAGGTCGCCGGGATCAAGTGGGTGTACAGGACCGGCATGGTGCGTGACCCGAGGCGCAGCACGATCAGCTCGCCCTCGCTCGACGGTTCCAGGACAAAGGCGGCCCCGCCGCGTGAGGCGTGGCCATCGACCCGATCAAAGCCTTCCTCGCCCTTGGTCGTGGCCATGCTGAACAAGACCACCCGGCCGGCGCAGTGGCGGCCCATTCGATAGACCAGGTGGTCGTCCGCGTTGAGCACCGCGCTGCCCGACCGCGGCACGGCCTCCACGACCTCGCCCTTGACGTTGGCGAGCTGCCCGATCGAGGTGATCCCGCCCAGGCCAAGGTGATCGCCGGTAACGTTGGTGACGACCGCCACGTCGTTGCGGTCGTAGCCGAGGCCCTCGCGCAGGATGCCGCCGCGAGCGACCTCGAACACGGCCGTGTCGACGGTCGGGTTCTGGAGGACCATCTGGGCCGACTTCGGGCCGCTCATGTCGCCCTTCCGGATCAGCCGGCCGTCGACGACGATACCGTCGGTGGAGGTCATCCCGACCCGCCGGCCCATCAGCTTCAGGATATGCCCGATCATCCGGACGGTCGTTGTCTTGCCGTTCGTCCCGGTCACGGCCACGATCGGGATGCGTGCCGACGAACCCGCCGGGAAAAGCGAATCGATGACCGGCCGGGCGACGTACTGCGGCTCGCCCTCGGTCGGATGGGTGTGCATCCGGAATCCCGGTGCGGCGTTGACCTCGACGATCGCGCCGCCCGTCTCGCGCACCGGCGTCGCGATGTCTGGGCAGATGAAGTCGATCCCGGCGACATCGAGGCCAACGATCTGGGCCGCGGTCTCGGCGATCTCGACGTTGTCGGGGTGGGCCTCGATCGTCCGATCGATCGATGTCCCGCCGGTCGACATGTTGCCGGTCAGGGCGAGCTTGACCCAGGTTCCGGCAGGCAGGATGTCATCGAGCCCGAAGCCCTGGGCGCGGACCAGCTCCCCGGCGGCCTCGTCGACCTTGATCCGGGTCAGCACCCGCTCGTGGCCGATGCCGCGGCGCGGGTCCGAATTGGCAGTGTCCACCAGCTGCCGGACGGTGTGTTCGCCGTCGCCGGTGACCGACGCCGGCACGCGCTGGGCGATGGCCGCCACCTTGCCGCCGATCACGAGGCAGCGATAATCGTTGCCCGCGACGTAGGTCTCCACGATGACGTCGCCCGAGCGGCTCTCCCGCAGGGCGCCATGGAAAGCCGCCCGGACCGCCTCCTCGGAGCGCAGGTCGAGATGGACACCCCGACCGTGATTGCCGTCGAGCGGCTTCAGGACACACGGGAAGCCGAGCCGGCGCGCGGCCGCCGCGGCGCCGTCCTCGGTGGCCACGACGTCGGCCCGCGGAACCGGCAGTCCGGCCGAGTCGAGCAGCTGGTTGGTCAGGCTCTTGTCCGATGCCACGTCGACCCCGATGGCCGACGTCCGCGAGGTCATCGTCGCCCGGATCCGCTGCTGGTGGATGCCGTGGCCGAACTGGACGAGCGAATGCCGGTCGAGCCGGATGAATGGGATGTCCCGGCTGACCGCCTCATCGATCAAGGCCTGGGTCGACGGCCCGAAGGCCTGCCGCTCCGCGATCCGGATGAGCCGCTCGAGCTCGGGCGCGAAATCGAAGAAGACCTCCGGGTCGTCCGGCGCGACGAGATGGTTGACCAGCCCGACGGCCATCCGGCCGGCTTCCAGGCCGACCTGCTCCTGGCGATACTCGTAGATGCAGTTGTATTGGCCGGGTGGACCGGCCGCCCGCGTCTTGCCGTGGCGAACGTCCGTGCCGGCCAGGATCTGGAACTCGAGGGCGAGGTGCTCGGCCACGTGGCCGGCCCAGGTGCCGTCGCGGAGCCTGGTGATAAACCCGCCCCGGCGGCCCAGGGAGCAGGCGTGGTCCTCCAGGGTCGGCAGCAGCGCGATCAGCGCATCGTTGAAGTTGGGAAGCTTGTCGGACGGGAATTGCTCCAGCACGCCCAGATCGACCAGCATCCGGACAACCGGCTCGCGCGCCCAGTAGTTCGGCCCGCGCAGCACGCGCGTCTCCAGGATCCGCAGGGTCGGGGCGGGACCGGACTGGGCGGGACCTGACTGGGCGCCACCGTCCCCCGGCCGAACGCCGCGACGGGAGCGCGAGGCTGGAGCGGTCTGGGCCACGAGGTCCTCCTGGTACCCGGCGGATCCCGCCGGATGTGGTTGTCCGCCGGGTGGGGCTAGCTGGAGGCCGCCTCGCCGCCGGGCAGGGCGTGGAGGGCGGGAGTGAGCACGCGTTCACGACCGCGCAGATCGAAGCGATAGCCGGCGGGCAGCGAATGCAGGATCACGCCGCTGATCATCAACGGTCGATGGCCATGGATCTCCCAGGCGTCCGTTTCGCACTGCGAGCCATCGACGACCGTGAGCGAACCCCGGCCAATGACCTCCATCACATGATCGGGCCCGACCACACCGGCGGTGTCCTCGTCGATGCCCAGCCCCAGCAGGCTCGGGTTCTGGGCGATCAGGCTGAGCAGCCGACCCAGTCGATTGCGCTGCTCGAAGTGCTGGTCGATGATCACCCCGGGCAGGACCCCCAGGCCGGCCGCGATCTGGGCCATCCGATGCTTGGGCGTCGCCCCGGACGCGCCGAACGCGATCATGTGGCTGGACATCGCCGAGGCACCGGCTGATGTGCCGGCAACGACCGCGCCGTGCTGGAAGCGGTCGAGAATCGCGTCGGCCAGGCGCGTCCCGCCGATGGTCGACGAGAGGCGGAGTTGATTGCCACCGGTCAGGAAGACGCCGGTTGCGTCGCGCACCGCCCGGGCGGCCGCCTCGTCGTTGGCCTGCGGTCGGGTCACGGCGTGGAGCGGCCTGACCTCGTGGACGCCCAGCTGACCGAAGACTGCGCTGTAGCGCTCGCCGGCCTCCAGGCCCAGCGAGGACGCGGTGCTGATCACCGCGATCGTCGCATCCTGACCCCCGGCCAGCGTGACGAAGCGGTTCAGGATGACGCGGTCGCGGACCTTGTCTTCCGCACCGCCGATGATGATGACGGTTCCGTCGGCCACAGGCGAAGCAGCTCCTCGATGCTTCGGGAGAGGATAGCCGACCCTGAACGGCGCCGGTCGTTCAAGCCCTGGCCGTGTCTGACAGTTAACACCGGGCCGCCGAAGACCTCGTTGTTCGGCGCGTGAGCGTTGACCCACGGGCAAGGCTTCGACACGGGCGAGCCCGGTCGGAGACGATCCGTCGGGGGTGTCCGCAGGCCGTGCGAAGATGCGCGCGCAGTGGACGCTCCCCCGCCGCCGGAACTCCGTCCAGTCCGAGGGACCGCCCGTGGTCGCGGGCGGATCGTCGTCGACCTTTCCGACGTGATCGATCGTGGGACGCGACGCCGGGCGGGCGTCTTTCGTCGAGCGATTCGGCGCGAGATCTCGCGCTTGCACGACCACCGGCGGATGGCCGCGATCATCCTGCTCAGCCTGACCTTCGCGCTGATTCTGTCCGGTCTGATCGCCCGGGGCGAGGCCGGCGGAGCGGACGCCCGAGCGTACTGGGCCGGCGTCAGGATCTGGCTGAACGGAGGTGACCCGTACCATCCGACGGGGCCCTTCCTGCCGTACGTCTACGCGCCGTGGATGCTGCCCCTGTTCACGCCCTGGGCGGCGCTGCCCTGGGACGTGGCCTGGTTCGCCTCGCGGGTCGGGACGATCCTGCTCCTGCTCTGGACGATCGATTGGGCCTATCGGCGCCGGCCACTGACAACTGCCCTCAGCGTGGCCATCCTGGGCTTCCCGTTCGGGGCCAACCTCGACACCGGCAACCTCAACCTGCTGCTGACGCTGATGCTGTGGGCCGCGCAGTTCACCGGTCCGCGGCTTGGTGGCCTGCTCTGGGCGCTGTCCACCTGGATGAAATGGATTCCCGTGGTCCACTGGTTCATCCTGGGCCGGCGGACCAGGGCCTGGGGTCTCGTCTGGCTGGCCGTGTCGATCGGGCTCAGCCTGGTCACCCTGCCGCTGACGATCATCCAGCTCCAGACCTTGTTCGGGTTTGGGGCACGCCCGATCCGCCTGGACTACCTCGTCTACCTGTGGGCGTTCATCCCGTGGCTCTACCGAACGCCGGATCCCCTCGCCGCCATCCGCCCGGCCAGGTGGCGGCGCGCGGCGATCACCCTGCGAGCCGGGGGCGCCCGTCCGTCGCCGTGAGGGAGTGACCTAAGCGATCGCGGGCTCGACCGCGGCCAATGGGAGGTCCTCGCGCCGACGCTCGTCGACCGGCCGCAGCAGGAGAGCGCCAACCCCGAACAGCGCGACCGCCATCCACAACGCGGCGCGCGGGCCTGCGCCGCCGCCGACGGCGTCCATCAGGACCCCACCGAAGGCGATCGCGAGGACTCCGGCCGACGCCGTGGCGACGTTGGACAGGCCCATGTATCGCCCGGACGACGCCTTCGGAATGATGTCCGTCATGAGCGCCCAGTCGACGGCCAGGAAGATGCCGGCGGACAGGCCGTAGGTGACCGCCCCGACCAGCGCCAGCGGGAACGACGGGGCGAAGGCGACGAGCGCGACCCCCGCCGCACCGATTGCACACGACAGGTAGATGACCTTCTTGCGGCCGATCCGGTCGGACAACCGCGCCGCCGGCACGACCGTCAGCACTGTCCCGAGCGCCACGAGCCCGACCATCAGGTTGAACGAGTTACCGGCCGCGACCTGGTCCATGCCCAGCGAACGTGCCAGATAGAAGATCGCGAGACCGACGAGGACGCCGCCAGCCATCAGGACAGCGAGGCGCGAGCCGACGAGGAACAGGAAGCTACGCTCGCGCAGAACGTCGGTGCCCCATGCTTCTGCGGCCACGGCGAACCAGCTCCGGCCACGGCGGGACTTGGGCGCACCGCCCTCGCGGACCCGGATGACGACACTGAGCATCGTGACCAGTTCCAGGATCCCGAGCGCGACCAGGCCCAGCGCGAACTGGTCAGTCGCGACAGCGAATCCGGCGATAACGAAGCCGGCCACGTTTCCGAGGATCTGCATCACACCGACGAGTGCACTCGCGAGGCCGACCTGGGGCGCCGGGACGAGATCCGGCACGTACCCCTGGAACGGCCCCTGCGCGAAGTTGGCACTGAACTGGAGCAGCGCATAGAACGCGGCGATGGCCAGCAGGCCCTGGCTGGAAGCGATCCCGACGAGGAAGACCACGTCGAGCACGGATCCGATGAAGATGTACGGCTTGCGACGGCCCCAGCGCGAGATCGTGTAGTCGGAAATGGATCCAATGGTCGGCTGGACAAGCATCGCGATGATCGTCCCGCCGATGGTCAGCAGGAACAGCGTTCGACCCGCCTCCTCGGGTTGCACGAGATGACCGAACTCGATCCGTCCGGCCAGGATCGTGTTGACGCCAGCGAAGATCGACGACAGCCCGAGCCAGTAGATCGACAGGCGAAACAATTCGCGGAGTGGCAGTCGCTCCGTCGGTCGCCCAGTGATCGGATCGGTCATCTGCCCAAGCCTCCAACGTGACCGGCGTGCGTCCCGATGTTACGCGTCGCCAGAAGGACGTCCAGACCCATCGAGCGTGACGGTCGAGCGCGCCCGGACCAGTCGCCGATCGGTCGCCGCCGGAGCCACGTACCGGAACAGCGAGCGATCCAGGGAGTAGATCCCGGTCGCCGCCAGCCCGATCCTCCCCAGCCGGAAGGTGAAGACCGGATTCTCGGTGTTGCCGGCATAGTGGTGAGGCGTGCCGTCGGCGGCAAGGATGGCCAGGTTGGCCTGGCCGCCGAACCCTTCGTGCAGCGCGGCCAACAGATGGGCGACCGGTTCGTCCTGGCCCCACGCGTCCTCGAGCCAGCGTGCCCCGACCTCCGTGTCGGCTCGCCCGTGGACGCGACCCTGGCCCCGGAGCACCGCTCGGAGCACCTTGTAATCGCGCAGCTCGCCGTTATGGCTGAACGCGAAGCGGCCGGCCGGATCATCGAACGGCTGGGTATCGGGCAAGGTCAGCGTCGAGAGGCGCGACGGCCGGCGGAGATGGACGAGCGTTGCGGTCGTCTCGGTCGCCCCGACAGCCTCACGACCGGGATCGTCGCGAAACGCCCGAAGGTCGCGGTACGACCCCAGCCGGCCGTTGCCGTCGAGCCAGGCGGCGCCCCAGCCGAAGCCGGCGATGCCGAACCGTTCAAGCTTCTCAGTGAGCGGCCAGAGCTCATCGAGCCGGAACGGCTGCGCGGCGCGCGCGACGAACTGCTCGCACATGATCCGCTTGATGCTAGCGCGAGAGGCGTGCCCGGATCTCCTGTTGGTAACCGGGGAAGTAGCGCTCGACGACACCCAGGTCAAACCGAAACAGGATCGACTCCTTCGGCTCGTGCTCGAGCAGGAAGGCGAATGTCTCGCGGACGATGCGTTCGGCGTCGTCCACGGTCCCGACGCCGTGAGCGACGGCGTCGGTAGATCGGACTGTCACCTGGTGCTCGGTTGAGTCCCAGTCCCCACGAACCCGGACGTGGCAGGCCCAGCCGTCGCCGTCGCCCGCCGCGGCGCAGGCAACATCAACGTCGGTCATGGCAGGTAGCCCTGAAGGTGGGGCACCGTGCCAACCCTCGGGCACTCAGGCAACCGTCGGGAAGACGCGCAGTCCAGCCGCCGCAGCGGCAGCGCGCAGGCGACCGTCCCAGGCCACGACGCTGACGTTGTTGGCAACCTCCAGCGCGGAGGCAAGGTGGATGGCATCACCGGCTCGAAGGCCGTAACGCTCAGCGACGCCGGCGGCCCGCTGCCCGAGGGTTCCATCCAGCTCGACGACGACGTATTCCGGCCAGACTCGATCGAAGGCCCGGACGGCGACCTCATGCGAGGCCACGCTGATCCTGCCGGCTCTCCGGGCGGCGGCAAGCCCGGCTCGGACCTCTACGTATGCAAGTCTCGAGGTCACAAGGCTCGCGAGAAGGTCCACCACGCCGCGAAGCTCCGTGACCGCCTCGTCGTCGAGGAACAGCTTCAACAGCGCAGAACTGTCCAGATACCCGATCAACGCCCGCGAATCTCATCCATCAGGTCCTGAATTGAACCGTCATAGGGGACGCTCGGGTAGTCCTCGAACCTGGTGCGGGGCCTGGTCGCAAGCGTGACCCGGCCTTGAGCAGCGAGTTCCAGGAGGCGGGGGGACGGTCCTTGACTGACCAGCGTGGCGATCGGCCGCCCATGCTCTGTGATCGTGACGACCTCACCTGACTTCACGCGCTCGAGGTACGAGGAGAGGTGGTCGCGCAGCTCACGCACACCGACGGTCGTGGCGGTCAATGGAGAACTTGTGGCGCTTTTCTGTCGATTGGCACTCGTCATGTGGCGATGATAACAGAGGCCAGTTACCGGACACTCACCGGGCGATCGGCACGGAGCAGCAGGCCACGATAGCCAACCACGAAACCAGCCTCGATGAGGATCGACCGGAACGGCGAGGCCGCGACGTCGATGCCGTAGATCTTGCGGACGACGAGCTCACGGACTCGACCGTCGGCGACCAATGCGCGCAGGGCCCGGGCGGCGACCAGGGCGACACCCGGATCGTCGGCAGCCAGGAGCGTCTGGAAGGTTGAGCCACCCCGCTCCAGGTAGAGCGCCGCGACCCCGTCCACCAGCACGACGTACGCTCCGGCCGCGCGCTGAAGGGGCCGGCGATCGGCGTCATCGCGCCGTGGCCAGGGGAGCGCCGCGCCGTACGGATTCGCGGGATCGGAAGCGGCCAGCAGGTGGACCGCGCCCACCTCCGGGGGGTCGGCGCCATCGCGCACGGCGCGCAGTCGGTCGAGCGCACCGGGCAAGGCGAACTGCGCCGCGCCGTGGCCCTCGACGAAGTAGCCGCGGCGGATCCGTCCGGCGTCCTCCATCGCCCGCAGCACCGGGTAGACGGCGCTGAACCCGCCGTTGATGCCCTCAGCGGCGACCGCCTCGCGGGTCAGCACGCCATGGCGCTCGAGCAGGGCGAGGCTGATGGCGTGGAGGCGCTCGGTCGGCGTCGCCGCGGCTGGTTGGGTCGAGACCAGCGACCAGCGCCCCGCGGCTTCCGGGGGCCCAAGTGCCGTGAGCCGCCCCGGCCGGATCGGCCGCCGCGCCCCGTTTCCCCCGCCGCTGCGCCTCCAGCGCAGGGCCCGCAGTGGTGCGAAGGTGTCGTTGGTGACCTCGCCCGCCCAGACCAGCTCCCACAACGCATCGAGCACGTCGCGATCCGGGCCGCCACCGGCGGCGGCGAACAGCTCACGATAGAAGGAAGCTCCTCGTCGAGCCAGGTGCTCGCGCATGCCGTCGTGGCGTGACCCCATCGGCCGATCCGCACCATCGGGCGGACCCGTTGGCCGTGCCGCCTCACGCCCGGGCCGGGTGAGGGCCACGCGACCGTCGTCGCGGCCAAGGCTCCCCCACCCCACCCAGGCGACCTCGCCAAGGCTTCCCAGCTCGTCAAGCAAGCGCGGCTGATACCCCGGGATTCGTGCGGGCAGCACGTCGCGCTCCAGGACTGACGCCGCGATCGGCTGGCCGGCCAGCTGGTCGACGACCTCGGCCAGGCGCTCCAGCGCGGCCGTGCCGCTCAGCGGCGGCGGGCCGGTACCTGCGGCCGCAACGCCGTGCCACGCCGGCAGGAAGCGGGCGAGCGCCGCCGCGTCGACCGGCTCGACTTCTCGGCGGAGACGGGCCAGGGAGCGTCGACGGAGCAGACGCAGGACCTCCGGGTCGCACCACTCGCGTTCGGCGCCGCCGGGTCGGAATTCCCCGAGCAGCAGGGTGCCCGCCGCGGCGAGCCGTTCCAGGGCCTCGCCGACGACCCCGGCCGGCAGTCCCCAGCGCCGGGCCGGATCGGGCGTCAGGAACGGCCCATGGGTCCTGGCCCAGCGTGACAGCAGGCCCCCCAGGGGGGCCACGGTGGGGCCGAGGAAGGCCGCCGGAATGCCGACCGGCGGAGCGATTCCTACCCCGTCGCGATAGCGGGCGACGTCCTCGATCGCGATCCAGCGCTCTTCGCCACAGATTCGGGTCCGAACGGCGCGCCGGGCGACGGCCAGCTCGGCCAGCCAGGGGTCGGCGACAGCTGCGCCGCCGGCGGTCCGCGCCGCGACCTGGGCCGCGCTGAGGTCGCCGAGTCGGCGAAGCAGATCGTGCACGCCGTCAAGGGTCGTCGCGTGGCGCTCGTCGGTCAGGGCCTGGAGGCTCAACTCCAGGTCGGCCAGCGCCTCGGGATCGAGCAGCTCGCGCAGCTCCTCCTGGCCGAGGAGCTCGCGCAGGAGCTCGCGGTCCAGGGTCAGCGCGCCGGCTCGACGCTCGGCCAGCGGCGTGTCGCCGTCGTACATGTAGGCCGCGACGTAATCGAACAGGAGACTGCCGGCGAACGGTGAAGCCGCTACGGTCTCGACCGAGTGGACCGCGATCTCGCGGCGCGCAACACCGGCCAGGATCTCGCGCAGGGCCGGCAGATCGAAGGCGTCCGACAGGCACTCGCGGTAGGTCTCGACGAGGATCGGGAAGCTGCCGTAACGGGAAGCCACCGCGAGCAGGTCGGCCGCCCTCTGGCGCTGCTGCCAGAGCGGCGTCCTGGTACCCGGCCGGCGACGGGGCAGCAGGAGCGCGCGCGCCGCGTTCTCGCGGAAGCGGCTGGCGAACAGGGCCGAGTTCGCCAGCTGGCCGACCACCAGGTCCTCGAGTTCGTCCGGATCGGGAAAGAGGAGCGCCTCGATGCCATCCAGCGGCGCATCGCCTTCGGGCAGCCGGATGGCAATCCCGTCGTCCGACCAGATCGTCTGCACGTCCAGGCCAAGGCGCCCGCCGATGCGCGCCTCGATGGCCAACGACCACGGCGCATGGACGCGACCGCCGAACGGCGTCAGGACACACAACCGCCAGTCGCCGAGCTCGTCCCGGAAGCGCTCGACGACGACGCGCCGGTCGGTCGGCAGGACGCCGGTCGCCTCGCGCTCGTCCTCGAGATAGGCGAGCAGGTTCTCGGCGGCGCGTGGGTCGAGGTCGTGCTGGTCGCGCAGGCGGGTCGCCGCGGCCGCCCTTCCCTTCGCGCCGTGGGCCAGGTCGGCGTCGATCTCGCCCACGAAGGCGCCCAGCGCGCGTCCGAGCTCGATCGGCCGGCCGACAGCGTCGCCGTGCCAGAACGGTAACTTGCCCGGCACGCCGGGTGCCGGACTGACCGTCACCCGATCGTGGCCGATCTCCTCGACCCGCCACGAGCTGGCGCCGAGCACCACCACGTCGCCGTGCATCCCGGCGCGCAACTCGTAGACCATCTCCTCGTCGAGCTCGCCGACCCGGCGACCGGGCGTGCCCGCTTCACCGACCATGAATACGCCGAAGAGGCCGCGATCGGGAATCGTCCCGCCACTCGTCACCGCCACGACTCGAGCGTCGCGCCGGCCTTCGACGACATCGCTGGCGCGATCCCACACGATGCGCGGCTTGAGCTCCGCGAACTCATCGGATGGGTAGGCGCCGGCGAGCATGCCGAGCACGCCCTCGAGGACCTCGCGGGTCAGCGTCTCGTATGGCGCAGCCCGGGTGACCACGTGGAGCAGATCGTCCACGGTCCACGGATCCATGACCGTCATCGCCACGAGCTGCTGGGCGAGGACGTCGAGCGGGTTGCGCGGGATCAGCGTCGTTTCGATCGCCCCCTCGTGCATCCGCCGGGTCACCACCGCGCACTCGAGCAGGTCGCCGCGGTACTTCGGGAAGATGACGCCCTTGCTCGGAGCACCGACCTGGTGGCCCGCCCGCCCGATCCGCTGGAGGCCGCGCGCCACGCTCGTCGGACTCTCCACCTGGATGACCAGGTCGACGGCGCCCATGTCGAT
>JBKKDW010000181.1:0-7240 GCA_046708025.1 Candidatus Limnocylindrales bacterium | reverse complement strand
CCGGCCACAGAGAAAGGCCCGGACCGCCTGTGCGGCCCGGGCCTTTGAGTCGCGACGGAGTCGCGATCAGGAGGGGGATGGCCCCGCCCTGTGGTGGGTGTGCTCGTAGCCGGCGTGCGGTGTGCTGGCGTACGGGAAGGTCGTCAGGAACGGCAGGTCATTGTCGTTGACGCCATCGCCGAGGAGATTGTTCGGGCTGCGGTTGGGCACGCCCAGGACCAAGTTGAGGGTCGGGCCGTAGCCCTCGACCAGGGCCCGCACTTCGATGTCGGTGACATCGTCGAGCAGTCGCCGGCCGTTCGGGAAGCCGCACAGGTCGCCATCGATGGCGCCCATCCGGCTCGGCGTTCCGCCGTTGGCCACGCCGAAGACGCAGGCACCGGCCGCGTTCGGCTTGATCCCCGTGTTGACGCGCAGCAGGTCCGCCTGGACGGGGCCGGTGGATGTGAACTGGAGGCCGGTCGGGACGGTTGTGCTCTTGGGGATGTTGATCCCGGTCAGCAGAACCGCGACCAGGTCGGCGCGGGCTGAAGTCGCCGGGGTATCGAGGGCGTCGTACAAAACGTTTGCCACGGCGGTGAGCTCGGGCGCCAGATAGTACTTGGCGAACTGCGAGTCCTGGTAGGGCTGATGGGTGTTCCAGTAGTCCTTCTTGGCTCGCGGGATGATCACCTCGTTGATGAGGGGATTGCCAATTCGCGAGACCTGCTGCCACTTGCCCGAGTTATGGATCGTGCCGTTCGCGTTCAGGACCCGGACCTTCTGGCGGCTCGAGGCGGCCCACACGCCGAGAACGGCATCGGGGTCGTTGGCGTCGGCCGGCAGCTTGCCGTCCTTGGTCAGAAGGGCGATGGGCACCTGGATCGCGATCGAGTTGACGTTATAGCCACCGACCCCGTCGATACCGGCCGCGGCCGGGAGCGGGACGGCATGGAGCGGGTTGAATCCTCGTAGACCGGCCAGGTCGAAGATCGAGCCGAGGTCGACGAAGAAGGGGTCGTCGCGCTGACCGGCGAAGACCTTGGTGCCGTTGCCCAGCGTCCTGACCGCGCTTGCGGCGAGAGCGGCGTAGGCCGGCGTCGAGCGCGGGCCCACGTTCGCAGGCGGCGTGAAGGCGTTGGTCAGGACGCGCGTCCCGTTCCGATCGACGTTGTAGGTCTGCGGAACGAGCCAGTTCGCGTCGGTCAGGCTGGTGATCGGCCCGTCGTTGTACAGGAACGTCGGGATCCCCGCAAAGTTGTTGATGACGGGGCGCGCCTTGAATCGGAAGTCATAACGGATATCCGACTTCGCGTCACCGTTGTTGTCGATATGGATCTCGTAGCGAACGCCGTCGTCGAACGGGAAGAAGTTAGGGCCGCCGGCCGGCTCCTGGAACGGGATGTAGTTGGCGATGATCGTCAGGCTGTTGGGATCATCGGGGCTGACGAACGCATAAAGGTCCGTGTTGTCCGCGTTGGGATCGCCGCTGATGAGCGGCGCCTCGCGGTGGCTGGCTGCGAAGACGCCGCCGATCGACGTCGTCGCGATGGCGAGCGCGCCGGCGATGGCGAGCGCTCTGGAACGTGTGCGCATGGAACTCACTCCCTTGTTGTGGCAGGACGCCCCGTCCTTCGTGGTGCCCTGTGAGGGTTGATCCAGCCGGGCGTCGTCGCGACTAACGCCCAATCGCTGTCGTCGCTGGTTCGCGCAAACGCGCGACTTGGATCATCCGCCATCCGGGAAGCCGTTGCTCACTCTGGCAGCGTGGTCAGCAGGCGACGTGCCTCGGCAGCTCCCGTGGCCGAAAAGCCCGGGTCCGTGGCGAGCGCGAGTTCCAGGTCGCGGCGCGCCTCGATCGCGTCGCCAAGGGCCGCCGCCACCGCCCCGGCGTGGTAGCGCAGCAACGGGTCGCGCGAACCCAGGTGGAGCGCCTCCGCGGCATACGGCTTCGCCTCCCTGTCACGGCCCAGCCGGTGGAGGGCCCATGCCAGGGCGTCGGCAGCACGGATCGTCGGCGCGGCGTCGTAGGCCGCCTGGGCGAGTGTCAGCGCCCGATCCGGGTCGCCGTGATCGGCTTCAAAGAGCGCCAAATCGAGGTCCACCACGACGCCGCTGGCCTCGAACAGCTGGATCTCTGCCCGGGCCAGCGCGAAGCTCCGTCTGGCGTCCTCGATCAGGCCGAGCGCCTGCTGCGTGTCCCCGAGGGCGATCACGTACTCGGGCAGCGGCACGATCGAGGAGGCCCGCTCGAAGAGCTCCATAGCGTCGTCGAGCTTTCCCGCCCCGACGGCCAGTCGCGCCTGGCCGGCCAGCGAGGGGGCGTGCGCCGGCACCAGTTGAAGCGCCGCGCGATACGCGTCGGCGGCGCCTGCCGGATCACCCGAGTAGACGAGCAGATTTCCGAGCAGGGCCCCAACGTAGGCCGTGTTCTCGGGCGCCAGGCCCGGTGATTCCGCGGCCAGACGCATCGCGGCCAGGGCGATGTCCAGCTTGCCCCGCAACTCGGCCAGGTATGAGATTCGGGCGAGCGTGGCGAGGTCGCTGCTCAGGGCGAACATCTCGGCCGCCTCTGCATCGGCCTCGTCATAGCGCCCAAGTTCGACCAATGCGTCGACGATCACCGTCCGCGCCGCGGCCAGGCTGGGTGAGCGCTTGGCGGCCTGCCGGCCTGTCTCGAGCGCCTGGGCGAACTCGTGCGTCCCGAGCTGGAGGCTGCCGATCCCGACCAGCACCAGGGCATCGTCTGGCGCCAGCCTCCGCGCGGCCTCGAACGCCGCTGCCGCCGGTTCGTAGAGCGACGGATCGGCCGTCTCCCGGACCCGCTGGAGGAGGGCAAAGCCCAGATCTCGCTGCGCTTCCGCGTCGTTCGGGTCGGCGGCGACGGCGGCCAAGAGACGCTCGACCTCAGCCTGGGTGGGTGACGTTGGCGGTGTCGATGTCGGGGGCTCGGTCGATGGGCGGCTTGAGGACGGAGGCGAGGTGGTCGGCGACGAGGCGGGGGCGGTCGGTTCGGTCGGACCCGTCGCGCCGCAGCCGGACAGCAGGACGGCCGCCAGCACGACGGCGGGCAGCACGTATCGGCGAGTGTCGACGAGCGGCATTACGACCCTGTATTCGCGGGAGCCACGCTGGTGGATGACACCAGGCGTCGGATCCAGCTCAGACGACCCGACCCGGGTTGAGGATGCCGAGTGGGTCGAGCGCCGTCTTGATCGCCCGCATGAAGCGCACTGCGTCGGCGCCCCGCTGGATCTCCAGCCATTCGCGCCGAACGACTCCGATGCCGTGCTCGCCGGTCACCGTGCCGCCGAGATCGAGCGCTGCCCGGTAGAGGTCGGCCTGCACGAGCTTGGTCTTGGCCTCCGCCTGGGGGTCGCCGCGATCGAAGACGAGGTCGGGATGGAGGTTGCCGTCCCCCGCATGTCCGAAGGTCCCGATCCGCACGCCGTGTCTGTCGCCGATCCGCTCGATCGCGCGGAGCATGTCCGGCACCCGGGCGCGGGGCACGCCAACGTCCTCCATGCGCACCTCGCCGATCCGTTCCAGGGCGTAGTGGGCCGCCCGCCGTGCCTGGCGCAGCCAGTCGGCTTCCTGGGCGTTGGCGGCGCGGATGACTTCGCTCGCACCGGCCTCCCGACAGGCGGCCTCGGCCCGCTCGAGCTCCTCGGTGGCGGCGGCGGCCGGCAGGTCTGACTCGACCATGAGCATGGCCGCCGCCGTCCGGTCGAGGCCCAGCTGGTGCATATCGTCAACGGCACCGATCGTGAAGCGGTCCATCAGCTCGAGCGTGACCGGCGACAGGCCAGCGGCGGCGATCCCGGCCACCGCGTTTCCGGCCCCCTCCAGGGTCGGAAAGAAGGCGAGCATCGTGGAGCGTGGCGGCGGCGCCGGCCGGAGACGAAGGGTCGCCTCCGTGATGAGCCCCAGGGTGCCCTGGCTGCCGACAATCAGGTGGGTCAGGGAGTAGCCGGCCACGTCCTTGATGTTCTTGCCGCCGGTCCGGATCACCGTGGCGTCGGCCATGACGACCTCGAGCGAGAGCACCGAGTCGCGCGTCTGGCCGTACTTCACGCAGCACAGGCCGCCCGCGTTGGTCCCAAGGTTGCCGCCGATCGTGCACATCTCGAAGCTGGCCGGGTCGGGCGGGTAGAACAGGCCGTGCTCGGCCACGGCGGCCTTGAGGCGGGCGTTGATGACCCCGGGCTGGACAACGGCGACCAGGTTCTCGCGGTCGATCTCCAGGATCCGGTCCATCGCCGTGAACGCGATGGTCAGGCCGCCCTCGATCCCGGCCGCCCCGCCGGACAGACCGCTGCCAGCGCCGCGCGGCACGACCGGGACGCGCAGCTCGGCCGCAATCCGGACGAGCTCGGCGACCTGGGCAGTCGTGGTCGGCAGGGCGACCGCGCCGGGCAGGCCGGCCTGGAGGTAGGCCGTCTCGTCGAATCGATGGCTCTCGCGGTCGACCGGGTCGGCAAGGAGTCGGAGCCCGGGCAGACGCGCGCGAATCGCCGCGACGAGCGCGTCGGCGGTGCTCGTGGGTTGGGTCGGTACGGTCACGGCTGAGAGTCTACGCGGATGCGTTGAGGGCCCTTGCCACGCCAGGGATGTCTGAGGCGCTCCGCGCAGTCTCGCGCTACGATGACCTGGATGGCCCGCGTCCCCCGCCGCACGGCCGCGCTGCTGGCCGTGGTCCTGGCGATGGCCGCGCTCTCAGTCCCCTCCCCCGCCGTGCCAGTCGCGCGGGCGGCGTCCCCGGTCGGCGTGGGGTCGATCGTCGCCGGATCAGTCGGGCGTTCCAGCCTCAACCTCGATGCCGTCTACCGCGCGAATCTCAAGTTGCACTGGGCGAGCCGGTCGATCTGGGTCGATGCGTCGGCGATCATCCTGAACACCTCGGGTGCCGAGATCGACCGAATCGAGCTGAACACGATCGCGGCCCGTCTCGGCAGCATCAGGCTGCGTCCGGTGACGGTGGACGGCGTCGCGGTAAAGGCCACGATCAGCGGACAGTCGATCCTGGTCCCGCTTGGCGGCATCCTCCCGGTCGACAAGGCGACCACGATCCGGGTCAGATTCTCGGCTCGCCTCGGGAGCACGGTGGGCGGCTCCGGCTGGCTGTTCACGCGGGCCAACGGGATCGCCGATCTGTATCGCTGGCTGCCCTGGGTCAGCCGGCGGGTGACGTTCGAGCGGCCGAACCATGGCGACCCGTTCGTGACCCAAACGAGCCGCGAGGTGCGGGTCCGGATCACCACTGACCGACGGCTGATGCTGGCGACGACCGGGGACCGCGTCTCGGTCAGCCCGGATGGCCTGACCCAGGTCTTCGAGGCCAGGGACGTCCGCGATTTCACGGTCACGGCCGCCCCCGACTACCTGACCCGGGAGCGGGCGGTCAACGGGACCACCGTCCGGGTCTGGTTCAGGCCGGGGACGCGCGGCGCGGCCTGGCTCGATGCCAGTGCGGCCGCCTTCGCCGCCCTCGAGGAACGGCTCGGGCCGTATCCCTACCCGACCCTCGATATCGTCCAGTCGGCCGGCGGGTCCGGCATGGAATCACCGGGCTTGATCTGGGTCCCGACCGGCACGGCGGCCGACAACGTCCGCTACCTGGCCGCGCACGAGATCGCCCACCAGTGGTTTTACGGGATCGTCGGCAACGACCAGGTCCGCGAGCCGTTCACCGACGAGGCCGCTGCCGACTTCGTGGCGCGGTCCATCCTGGGCATCCGCCGCGCGAGCCGCTGCCCGACGGCCCGCCTGGATCGTTCGATCTACGACTACTCAGCCCGTTGCTACTACGAGACGATCTACATCCAGGGTGGCAACCTTCTCGACGATGCTCGCCAGCTGATGGGCTCCGATGCCTTCTGGGCGGCGCTGCGCGGGTACGTGGAGGCGAACCGGCACGGGCTGGTCGGGACGTCGACCCTGTTGCGAGCCCTCGACGATGCCACGCCCCTGGATCTGGCCGGGCTGCTGTTCGCGCCGAGATTCCCGCGGATCTACTGAGGATCGGCGGCGCCAGCGAGGCCGAAACGGTGTTACAGCAACCCAGGGACTCGTATGGCCGATGTCGGCCCCGTTACGGCCGAATCCGGCGAGTCCATGAGCTCGGCGAGCGTGAAGCGCGCGTGTGGATCGGGCCCCGAGAGCTCGGCGCGCGGTCGACATCGGCCATACCAGTCCGTGCATGATTATTCCGCCATCTCCGCCTTCTCCGCCTTCTCCGCCGACACCGTGAGGTCACCCGTCCTGTCGGCCTTCGCCGCCACGAATCCGCCGATCGGCGGCCAGGGCCTGCGGCATCTGCCGGAAAGATTCGGGGATGATCGGGCGCCAGGCCCGCCACCCCGCGACCAACCAGCGGGATACGACTCGCTCGCGAGCGCCCCATGGCAGTCTGTAGGCCGCGCGGACCTCGGGGGGCAAGAGCCCAACTGACGGCCACAGCGTCCAGGCATTCGCGGCCGGCGGCACCCGACTCAGCCACGCCGCGACCGAGCGGCCGGCCGGCAACCATGCCGCGAGCGGGGCCAGTGGCGGCCGCAACACCGTCGCCCCAAGCGACCTGGCGACCGCCGAAACCTGGACCGGTCCGCCCGGTCCAAGCATGGCAGCGACATACGCCTCGAACTCGTCGAGATCGGCCGGCAGCAGCGCATCGGGCACCCCGAACGCCCGCCCGATCGGGCGGGTCTCGGCATAGAATGCCGCGCGGCGATCGCGCGACAGTGGCTCGATCCAGGCGTCGTTGGCGACGATGGTCGAATCGATCAGGGTGGCATGGACCCACAGCGACAGCTCCGGATCACGCCCCGAGTATCCGGGGCCCACGAATCCGCGGTGGAGCGCGTTCAAACGGCGGATCTCCGCTCGCGCCACACCGGTCGCGCCATAGACGATGGTCAGGTAGCTGCGCAGCGTGACCACCAGGCGACGCCACGGATTCGCCCGAAAGCCTGAATGGTCCTCGACCCCGGCGGCGACCGCCGGGTGGGCGATCTGGAGCAACAGTGCCCGCGGCCCGGCGCCGAGCAGCAGCATCGCCTCCCGGTTCAGCCGCCAGGCCTCCGACGCCGGGCCATAGAGTCCGCGATCCGGCGCCAGTGAAGCCGCGAGATCCGGCGATAGATCGGACGCACGGGGCGCTGGTTCGTGGCTGCCGATCATCGGAACCAGCCCATGCTCCGTGCCGTCTGGCGCCTTGGCAGGGCCTGCGAGGACGGCCAAGGCCCGAAGCCCATGCCTGAGC
>JBKKDW010000180.1:0-5764 GCA_046708025.1 Candidatus Limnocylindrales bacterium | reverse complement strand
AGATCGAGGACGCCGGGCCCTTCAACTCGTTCTTGCGTGATGTGTGGGCAAACACACCATGACCACATCGTTACGCATCGACCGCCCTTCCTCCGGCCCAGCGCGGGTCCCTAATTGCGCCACAAGGAGGTGCCTGCGCTGGAGCAAAACCAATGCGATATGCCCTGCCAGCATCGTCTCGGGCACGGCCGCTGGCCGTCCTTCGCCCTGAGTCGGACCGCGACGGCCAAGAGAAAGCGGCGCCCTTTCGGACGCCGCTTTCCTTGTGTCGGACCGGCGGGGATGCGCCGGCAACTCCGGTTACTTCGAGGTGAGATGAAGCTCGCCGCAGGCGACCGGGAGGGTTGCCCCCGCAGGAAGACCGGGCAGCCTCTGCACGGAGCTGGGAAGCGGCATGCCGGTCGGCGAGATGCCGTGGATGACGACGTGGCGATCGGCAGCCTTGAGAGCCGTCTCGATCTCATCCTGGATGTGCGATCGGCTGCCCGTCGCGCTGTAGTTGTACGCGCCGTTGGCATTCGCCACGGGGAAGTCGAGATCCGACGAGGCGCCGGTGTTGATCGTGGAGTCGAGGCCGACGAGAATGCCGCCGTACTTGGGGAGGCCCTCGATGACGTCGAGGAAGCCGTCCGCATTCGTGTCGTCTGTGGCGTTCGGGCACGTGGTGCCGGCGTGGATGTGCTGGGGGTGGAGGGTCAGTGGTGTCACGCCATGACCATGACGGTGACCGTGACGTCATCGCCCTTCAGATTGACCGTGGCGGTGCCGCGGGTGGTGGGGATCGTGTAGGTCACGTCGCCGACGGTATGGCTGCCCGCGCTAAGCGGATCGAGGTTGGCCGTGTACGTCCGGCCGAGACTCCCGGCTGTGGCCGGTGCGGCGACGAGCGCGGCGAGGGCGAGGCCCGCGACGATACGAGGTCGAGGTGCGATGCGCATCTGGTGTCCTTCCTGCGTGACCTGAATGCTCAGGTCGGTCAGGCTGGCAGTTTCGCCGCAAGAACGTCGATGGGACCGATGTCTGGAGCCGCGCTGAACACGTCGGCCGCTCGGGCCATCAAGGCCTCGGCGACGCGGCCCTGGAGGTGGGCCTGCCGTCCGGCGTCGGTCGGAAAGACGTCGAAGATCCCGTACGTCGTCGGGCCCAGCTTGATCGCGAACCATGCGGTCGTGTCCGGCTCCTCGTTAACGAGGGCCAGGCCACCCTCGAGGAACGCCTCGACGTCCGCCTCCTTGCCGGGCTTCGCCTCTGGGTGCGGAATGGCAATGCCGGCGCGCGGGACCTGGCCGACGACCCGGGCCGTGCTGTCGAGCTGTTGCTCGAGCAGTCCTAGGCCGTGGAGGCCAGAAGATCCGGTGGCGATCAGCCTCGGCGCAGATCGGCGAGCAGCGCGGCCAGATCGTCAAACAGGAGCCGGCGCGCTTCGTTCGGCCCTGGCAGCACCAGCGTCCAGCCGCCCTCATCCTCATTTGTGTCGAAGGTTGGGCCGACCGTGCCGCGGGTGACGAGGGCAATCTTGGGAGTCCCGAGTGCCAACAGCTTGCCGCGCACCTTGGCTTTGAGGATGTGGAGGCCGGTGGTGTCAACGGCGAAGCATTTGCCGTCCACCCACCACAGAAAGTCCGGGTAAAAGTTCTCGGAGCCGGCAATCTTGATCGGCATCGGCAAGCCGTAACCTCCCATCGAGGCCGACGGCGGGTTCCGTATCCACCAGCCCTCGCCAGTGGCGTCGAGGGCGGTCGCCATCTCGCGCTCGTCGGGATTCAGGAAGGCGCGGCTCTCCGGGTAGCTGGCGTGGAGCGAGCGCGTGAAGCGAAGGACGGCCGGCTGGGTCGGTTGCAGCGCCTGCGGTCGCCAGGTGGCGCGGGTTGGGTCAGCCTCCTTCGCGAATTCGACCGTGTTCTCGAAGTCGGCGACATAGCGCACGGCTTTCTCGCCTAGGTCCCGCTGAGCGGCTGACAGCATCGCGCTGTCCTGCTCGAACATTGGCCCGGCCACGATAGCTTCGGGGAGTGCGCTGAATGCACGGCCCGAGAGTGAGCCCACCCGATCAAGCAAGAAGTCGCGGTTGCTGCTCCGTATGTGCTCGCCGATGGCGATGGTCTGGGCAGCCAGCGTCTTCTGTTTCTCAGTCAGAACGATGGATCGCCTCGTCAGCCGACCGGCCGCCTCGCGGTCCATATCCGAATATGGCGAGCGGCCAGCCACCGCGATCCGCTCAAACGCCGGAGCAAGGCGATCCGCGCGCGCTTCGAGCACCCAAACTGGCAGATCCAAGCCGGCTGCCTGGGCGCGCAGCGGCACCGCGGCGGGGCGCTGGGCTCGCGTCCTGACGGTGACATTTGCCTCGTCGTTCTCATCGCGCCCGTATTGGTCAACTAGGTGCTTGCGAATGTCCTCGACGATGGCGGCGAACTTTGTGTCGGGTGATGAGAGGAAGATAGTCGCCGTGTTGAGGGCCGGCCGGCCGGCAAAGGCGCGTTGACCTGGCTGGCGAATGATGCGGCCGATGATCTGGGTGATCCGCTGGGCCGATTTGGTCTCGCCGTCGAAGAAGGCAATGTAGGCCTCCGCGTCGTCCCACCCTTCCTGGAACCGTTTATTGAAGATCAGAAAGCGGTGCCGCTCGCGCAATTGGCCGAGATCATTCACGCGCTCGGCACCAACGGGCAACTCCTTCGTCGAGGTCGCCACCGCCACCTGGGTCGGACTGATGCCATGTCGTTCGGTCAACAGTCGCCAGAGGATGACCGGGCGCGCTTCGCCGGCAGCCTTGCGCGGCTTGTCGCTCTCTTCGGTTACGAAGAGCACCCTGGGGTTGAGATTGATCTTGCCGCGCCGTGCCTCTTTCTTGATCGCCTCGTATTGATCAAGGGCGGCCTTGACCCGGCTGGCCTCGTCGGTGTGAAGGTCATCAAGCTCGATGATGGTCTTCAGCAACCCTTCCTTGGCCACTTCTTCGGTTGGCACCACCACCATCGCCTTGGCGGCAATCGGACCCCAGATCGCGCTGCCTTTCAGGATCTCCCGCAGGGCATCCACCCTGGCGGAGAAGTGTGGCGAGCCTGAGGCGGCCAGCACGCCGACCGGACTTAACTCCAAGAGTTGATCGAGTTGGACGTCGGTCTGACCCTGGCTCTCGTCATAGACGACCCAAAGCGGCCGTTTACGCGTGTCGGGATCGGCCAGTTGCTCCCAATATGACCGCGGGTCGCCGCTGTCGGGCGCCGGCCGATGAATGGTCTGGCGGGCCGCGTCGGTTCCGCGGGCTTCGTCGTTGGGGGCGTTCCAGGAGGCCACGCTGCGGCACCAGACAAAGGTGCCCTCAATGCTCGACAACATTGCCGCCCACTGATCGGGCGTCGGCCGCTCGCCGATGATGGTGGTGTCCGGGGGGAAGAAGACCCGGTAGTCGTTGTTCAGTTTCTCAACGCTCTGGCTAATCACCACCTCGCGGTTGCTCGTCCAGAGCACCACGGCCGGCCCGAGGCTTCCGATGATCTTGGCGAGGATCGGCGTCTTGCCGGCGCCGGTGATGGCGGTCAGGTGCGGCAGCAGCGGAATCGGGTTGGCGTCCACATCACTCGGCCCGCGACCGAGATCAGTGGTGGCCTTCGCCCACTCCGCGATCGCCTCCATGACCTCGGCGACTGCCTTGTCCTGGAAGGGTCGGAGGGTGAATCTCATCGGCCGACTCGAAGGGCGACCGTTAGGTTGTCGGCGACCTCCTTCGGCAGCTTCATGAAGCGGAAGGACTCGGAGTCGAAGACCTCCGTGGCGAAGGCATAGACGCGCAGCGGGCGCGCCAGTTTGAGCTCGTCCGCCTCGGCGAACATCTCGGCCAGGATGGCGCGCGTCACCGGGGCCTTGCCTTTGGGGTCGAAGTGAAGGCAGATGGCCTCGCGCCGTGCGTTGGCGCCGATCACCCACTTGCCATCGATGGCTTTGATCCCGCCACCCTTGCCGCTGGCGTCCGTCTGCAGGATGGCCTGGGCCACGGCGCCTCGCTTGATGTGGGCCAGGGCCTCGACATCAATCGCAGGCCCGACCCGCTGGAAGGTGAAGCCGCCCGGCAGCTTCTCGACCCGGCGGGCGCGGCGCAGACGCTCAGCGGTAAGGGTGGTGGCGTAGTTGTCGCCCGAGTTGCCCTCTTCGATCAAGATGAAGCGCCGCTTGCCGCTGTCGCGCTTGTTTAGGCTCATGACCGCGTGGCCGGTCGTGCCAGATCCCGCGAAGGCATCAAGGACCAGCGAGTCGGTGCCGGTGGCGTAGGAGAGCAGCAGTTCTTCGAGCTCGACCGGCTTGGGGTTGCGGAACGGCGACTCGGCCCGTGACCACAACTTTGCGAGCCGATTGGCGCCTTTGCGAGCGTCGATTTCGATCACGCTCCGCAGCGGGGCCTCGACCTCGCTGACGTAGCGCTTGATCTCGAGGAGTTTCTTCTCGTCCTTGCCGAAGACGAGGCGGTCTTCCTTGCGCAGCCGGTCCATGGTCTCTTCCGAGAACCGGTAGCCAGTGCCCGGCTTGGTCACTACCTTGCCGGTGACCGGGTGAAGGACATCGTAGAAATAGCCGGGCTTGCCTGGGTTGTCGGTGTTACGGATCGACGCGTAAGGCCCGCGCTCGTTCCAGTGCTGATCCAGGCGGTAATAGCGGGCGAAGTTGCCGAGTCGCTCTTTGTCAGCGGTCAAGGCTGTCCGCAGCCGCTTCTGGGCACGCACCAGATCGCCGCCCTCTTCTGCGACGATCCCCTTGGCCCGCTCGGTCAGGTCCGCGCGTAGGGTGTCTTCCTGCGAAGTCCAGATCGCCGGCAACCGCTTGGCGCTCTTGGCCCAAACCAGGATGAACTCGTGCTCGACGACCACGCGGCCGGGGTTGTTGTCGGTGACCTGCTTCCAGACCATCGTGGCGATGCGGTTCTGCTCGTGGAAGATGTCCTCCATGAGCATCAGCAGGCGCGGCAGCTCGATCTCGTTGATGTGAACGAAGATCACCCCGGTCGGGGCCATCAAATCCCAGATGATCCGCAAAGTCGGCGTCATCTGATTGAGCCATTTAGTGTGGCGCCCGCCGTCCTCAGCTGAGACGAAATCGCCGCGGGATGGCGCCGCATCGGGATCGGTGAAGCGCCGATCGTCGTAGCGAAAATCGTTCTTGCCGGTGTTGTAGGGCGGATCGATTAGGACGACGTCCACCTTGCCCCCGTATTGGGACAAGAGCGAGACCATCGCCTGCCGATTGTCACCCTCAATCACCAGGTTGCCGGGGTCTTCGGGGGTAGTATCGGAGTGCTCGGGTGCGGTCTCCAGGATGTGCGGCTTGGGGATGGCCACGCGGGCTTGCTTCTTGCTGAGCCAGGACAACCCAACTTCGGCTGGGCCCTGGTCGCCGCCATCGAGGTCGAGCGTCAACTCAGCTGGATAGTCCTCCCGCACATCGCCCATGTTCCTTGTGCCCCTCGCTCCCTTCACTGCTGACAAGAGTAGGCGCTCGCGACCGCAGTCTGGACTCGTCGGGGCCGCATGCCTGAGCGCGGAGATTCGGCGGCGTGCGGATCGCTGCAGGCTAGTCGATCCGGAGACCCGTCACACCAATCCGTCGTTTGTTGCACTCGCAAGCGGCGAAGCACGCGGAGCCTCCAACCGACACGATGGAAGCCTAGTGTCGATCCTGCTCTCGATCTGAGCGGGCCCAACCTCAATGGGCATGACCGGCGGTCATCGTCGGGGCGGCCCATCTCCCGGTGGCACACGCGCTGGGGCGA
>JBKKDW010000179.1:0-5302 GCA_046708025.1 Candidatus Limnocylindrales bacterium | reverse complement strand
CGAGTACGGCAAGCCGACCTCGAGCAGGTCGGCGCCCGCATCGGCTGCGGCCATGGCCGCGGCGAAACTGGTCTCGGCGTCCGGGTACCCGGCGACGATGTACGGGGTCAGCGCGGCACGACCGTCGGCGCGAGCGCGAGCGAACGCGGCCGCGATCCGGCGCGCGCCGGCCGTCTCGTTCGTGCCCGTCTCGACGCGCACGGCGGTCGGGATCACCGCGTCGTCCTCCACGGCTCGACGCCGGCAAAGCCATCCAGGGCGGCCAGGTCCTTGTCGCCTCGCCCCGAGAATCCGAGGAGGACCAGCAGCTCGTCCGGCCAGGATCCGCCCAGCCCACCAACACCGGCCAACAGCTTTGGCAGCGCGGCGATCGCGTGGGCCGTTTCGAGGGCGGGCAGGATCCCCTCCGTTCGGGTGGTGGTACGCATCGCGGCCACCGCCTCGCGGTCGGTCGCGGCGGCGACCTCGATCCGGCCGCCCTCCGCGAGCGCGGCGAGCTGTGGGCCGATGCCTGGGTAATCGAGCCCGGCCGAGGCCGAGTGCGCCTCGATCACCTGGCCGTCGGCATCCTGGAGCATGAGCGAGCGCGACCCGTGGAGGATCCCCGGCGTGCCGCCCAGGATGGCGGCCGCATGACGGCCCGTCTCGATTCCTTCTCCCGCCGCCTCTACCACCGCGAGCCGGACCACCGGCTCCCCGATGAACCGGGCGAGCAGGCCGATCGCGTTCGAGCCACCGCCGACACAGGCGACCGCGAGGTCCGGGAGCCGCCCTTCGGTTGCGAGCAGCTGGGCGGCGGCTTCATCGCCGATGCGGCGCTGGAGGTCGCGCACGATCGTCGGGTACGGGTGCGGGCCCATGGCCGAGCCCAGGACGTAATGGGTCGACTCGACGTTGGTCACCCAGTCACGCATTGCCTCGTTGACCGCATCCTTGAGCGTTGCCGTGCCCGACGTGACGGACCGGACCTCGGCGCCGAGCGCGCCCATCCGCAGCACGTTTGGACCCTGGCGCTCGATATCCTCGGCGCCCATGTAGACGACGCAGGGAAGGTCGAGCAGCGCGCAGGCGGTCGCGGTGGCCACCCCATGCTGGCCAGCACCCGTCTCGGCGATCACCCGGGTCTTGCCCAGCCGGCGGGTCAGTAACGCCTGGCCGAGGGCATTGTTGATCTTGTGCGCGCCGGTGTGGGCGAGGTCTTCGCGCTTCAGGTAGAGGCGAAGCGCCGGGATCGCGGGCGAACCGGGGCTGTCTGACGCGAGGCGGGCGGCCTCCACGCGGACCGCTTCGGCCAGCTGGTCGGCCCGGTAGAGCGCAGTCGGACGGCCGGCGAAATGCTGGAGCAGCTCGCGCAGCTCGGCCCAGAAGACGGGATCCCCGCGGACCGCGGCGTAGGCGGCCTCGAGCTGCTCAAGGGCGGCCATCAGCGTTTCCGGGACGTAGCGGCCGCCAAAATCGCGCTCCATCCCCCAGCGGCCGGCTCCGTCGGCGTCGAGCAGGCCGGCGTGAACAGGGGTCGGGCCGAACGGCAGGTTCGGTCGATCGTCACGGGCCGACCGGGCACGCTTGACGAAGAGCGCCACGCGCACCGGGTCCTTCGTGGGGCGCGCGCCGGGCGCCTGGCCCGGTGTCGCCCGTGGGCTGCGCGGTCGCTCGACCCCGGATGCCACATCGACGCCGACGAGCGGCACCGCCCGAACCGCGCCAGCGACGTTCGCCGGGTTGAGACCACCGGCAAGGATCACCGGCAACTCGCGCGCGACCGCGGCGACGAGCTGTTCTGACGCGCGCACGCCGGTACCGCCCGGATGTGGCCCGCCGGCGGTATCGAGGAGGAGGCGTTCGACGCCGCCGGCGAGATAGGCACGGCCGCGCGACACGATATCGGTCGTGGCGGTCGTTGGATCGGGAGAGTCGGCGGCCGGCAGGTGGATGACCTTCCACGCCCGGCGCCCGGTCCGCTGGGCGGCCTGGACAGACTCGGATCCGTTGAGCTGGATGACGTCCGGGTCGAGAGCGGCAACGATTCCGGCGAGGAGGTCCGGTCCGGCGTCGGCGGTCACGGCGACGATGAGCGGTCGACGATCGCTTGGAGCGGCAGCGCGGATGAGGGCAGCCAGGGCGGCCGCCTCGTCCAGGTTGAGCGCGCGCGGCGTCCCAGGGACGACATTGAGCCCGATCGCGTCGGCGCCTGCGGCGAGCGCGGCGAGCACGCCGTCCGCATCGGTCACGCCGCAGATCTTCACGAAGGGTCGCCGAGCGACGTTCGCCGGATCGGTGGGCGACCGCCCGGCAGCCACGAACGTCGCGACGCCAGCGGCCGGATCGGCGGCTCGCATGAGGGTCTCGCCGACCAGGGCGCCGTCGAACCCGAGGGCTCGCCAGCGCGCAACGATCGCCGGATCCTGGACGCCTGATTCGGCGATGACGAGGCGGTCGTCGGGCACGAGCTCGCGCAACCGGCCGGCGCGTTCGACGTCGACGTCCAGCGTCCGCAGGTCGCGGTTGTTGAGCCCGATCAGCCTCGCGTCCGTTGCGAGCGCCCGCTCGAGCTCGCGCGCGTCATGGATCTCGACGAGCGGCTCCATCCCCAGCGACAATGTCGCAGCAACGAGGCGCGCCAGGCGCCTCGCCGGATGGAGCACGGCCAGCAGCAGGACCAGATCGGCGCCCGCCGCGCGAAGCACCGGAAGGTGGTCAGCTTCGACCACGAAGTCCTTGGCCAGCACCGGCACGGCGACCGCGGCACGAACCCGGCGCAGGTCGTCAACCGAGCCGCCGAACCAGTGCGGCTCGCATAGGACCGAGATCGCGGCCGCACCTCCCGCCTCGTAGGCCCTGGCCCGGGCGACGACATCGTCACCCGCTGGTGCGATCCGGCCCGACGACGGCGAGGCCCGCTTGAGTTCAGCGATCAGGTGCAGGCCGGGGGCCGCGAGTCGTTCGGCGATTGGGCGCGCCGGTGGCGCGGCGAGCGCGGCGGCTCGGACCGCCCTTGCGCCAGTGAGCCCGATCTCGGTCCGGACATCGGAGCGACGGCGCGTGGCGATCTCCTCGACGATGCGCGCGCGCGGCGGCATTCGGCCCGAATGCGCACGGTCGGGCGCCGTCGCGGCCATCAGGCGGCCAACCCTACGGTGCCAGTCATGGCGCCACCGTCCCTTCGGCCCCGGCTGCCGCAACCTCGGCGGCCCGACGTTCAGCCCGCAGCCGGTCGAGCAGCTCGATCCCGAGGCCGGCGTCGATGGTCAGGGCCGCCCGCTCGATTCCGTCGTCAAGGGAGTCCACGGCGCCGGCCACCAGGAACGCCGCCCCGGCGTTCAGGACGGCGACGTCGCGCCGGACCCCCGGCTCGCCGTGCAGGACCGCTTCGATCATCCGGGCGTTGTCTTCTGCTGAACCGCCCGCGAGTCGGGTTGTCGACGCCCGGCGGAGTCCCAGCGCCGAGGCGTCAATCGTCCGCCGCTCGATGCCTTCCGGGCGCACGTCGTAGAGCACGCCACTGCCATCGAGTGGCAGCTCGTCGACACCGTCGCCATGGATGACGAAGGTGCGCTCGGTGCCGAGCTGACGGGCGACCTCGGCCATCCGCTCCGCCGTGGGCGGGTCGGCGACGCCGAGCAGCTGGCGGCGGGTTCCGGCCGGATTGGTGAGCGGTCCGAGCAGGTTGAATGCGGTCCGGACGCCGATCTCGCGGCGAGTTGGGCCGGCGTGGCGCATGGCCGGATGGAAGCCGGGCGCGAACATGAAGGCGAAGCCGTTCTCGCGCAGGGACACACCCGCCGACACCGCATCGTGATTGATTCGAATCGCGAGGGCATCCAGGACGTCGGCGGACCCGGCACGCGATGTGATCGCGCGGTTGCCGTGCTTGGCAACCGGGATACCGCCTGCCGCGACCACCAGCGCGGCGGTCGTCGAGATGTTGAACGTGCCGCTGCCGTCGCCGCCGGTGCCCACGATGTCGATCGCGCCCGCCGGCGCTGCAACCTGGACGACTCGCTCACGCATCGCGGCAGCAAAGCCGGTCAGCTCAGCCACCGTCTCGCCGCGCATGCGCAGGCCCATCAGCAGGGCGGCCAGCTGGGCCGGTGTCGCCTCGCCGTCCATCACCACGCCCATCGCGTTGCGGGCTTCGTCGACGCTCAGCGTGCCGCCTTCGACGATCGTGGCAAGCGCTGCCCGGACCTGGTCGCTCATCGAACCGTCGTCCGCGCGGCGGCGGAATCGGCGCCGGCCACGCCGGCCGTCTCGGCCATGCCCGCGGTCGCGAACGACCCGCTGGCGGCATCGAGGCGCCACGCCTCGCCCTCGCCCGCCTGGCGCAGGAAGTTCGCCAGCAGATGCGGACCATGCGGCGTCAACACGGACTCGGGGTGGAATTGGACGCCCTCGAGTGGCAGGGACACATGGCGGATCCCCATCACCACCCGGTCAGTTTCGCTGATGGCCGTCACCCGGAGCTCAGTGGGGAGGGACGCCGGGTCGACCGCCAGCGAATGGTACCGGGCGGCCATGAACGAGGGCGGCATGCCCGCCAGGAGGCCGGCCCCGTCATGGGTCACCTCGGTCGCTTCGCCGTGCACGAGCGTGGGTGCGCGCACGATCGAGGCGCCAAACGCGGCGGCCATCGACTGCATGCCGAGGCAGACGCCGAGCAGCGGGATCTTCCGTTCCGCGGCGACCCGCACGGATTCGACGGAGACGCCGGCGTGGTCTGGGTCGCCCGGACCGGGCGAGATGACGATCCCGCGAAGCCCCGCGGCCGGATCGTCGGCCAGCATCCGCATCTCCGCACCGTCGATGGCGTCGTTGCGTACGACGCGCACCTCGGCGCCTGATGCCTGAAGGGCCTGGACCAGGTTGAAGGTGAAGCTGTCGTAGTTGTCGATGACCAGGATCACGGCCGGCCCCCGGGAGCGCCGGCGTCGGCGGTGTCGATGCCGGCACCCGTTGGGACGACATCGTCCGCGTCGGAGCGCGGTCCGTCGGGGACGCCAGCCGCAAGATCGATGGCCCGTCGGAGGGCTGCTGCCTTGTGCTCGGTTTCCTCGAATTCCCGCTCGGGAACGGACCCGGCGACGATTCCGGCGCCGGTGTGGACATGCGCCTGACCGTCCTTGAGCACGGCGCTCCGAATGGTGATCGCCGTGTCCAGGTTGCCGTCATATCCGAGGTAGCCGACGGCGCCACCGTACAGGCCCCGTCGCTCTCCTTCCGCCCCCGCGATCAATTGCATGGCCCGGATGTTTGGGGCGCCGGAGAGGGTTCCCGCGGGGAAGACGGAGCGGAGGGCGTCCAA
>JBKKDW010000178.1:0-12542 GCA_046708025.1 Candidatus Limnocylindrales bacterium | reverse complement strand
GGTCGCGGCACCCCCGGCGACCATGGACGAACTGCTCACCTGGGTCCAGGGCGGCGGCAAGCTCGGCATCCTGACCGGTGCCTACTTCGGCTGGGGCTTCTACTCTGCCTTCGGTGGAGCGATCTTCAACGATGACGGCTCGTGCGCGGCGACCGCGACGACCGGCGTGGCCGACGCGCTCAAGTTCGTGTCGGATCTCAAGGCAGCCGGCGCCCTCGTCGACGCCGACTACGCCAAGGTCAACGACGCGTTCCTGAACAAGGAAATCGACGTGATGTTCAACGGCAACTGGACGCTCGGCGACTACCGCGCCGCCCGCCCGGCTCTCGCCGTCGGGCCCGTTCCGGCCGGCCCCGGCGGTCCGGCACGGACGATGACCGGCGTTGACGGCTGGTACATCAACGCCGCCAGCCAGAACCAGGACCTGGCCATCGCGGTCGCGTCCGAGCTCGTCAGCCAGGCTTCGCAGACGATTGAAGTGGACGTCGCGGGCCATGTCCCGTCGAACACGGGGATCAGCATCATCGATCCGCTCGTGAAGTCGTTCTCCGACGCCATCAACGCCGGGGACGCTCGCCCGCAGCGCGAGGAGATGAACAACTACTGGGGCAACTTCGACAAGGCCTGGGCCGACGTCCTCACCGCCGGCGTGGATCCGACCGCAGCCGTGGCCGAGGCGTGCGCCGCGTTGGATACTGCCAACAAGAAGTAGGTCGAGCGCGGGATCGCCCCCGGCGATCCCGCATCTTCATCCGGCCACCCCCGGGGCGCCCCAGGGTGGCTGATCCGACAGGAATGGAGGCAGGGCGATGACCGCGGCGGTCACCGAAATCAGGGCCACGGGCGTAACGATGCGTCGACGACCGCGGCGCAACCGGATGCCCTACCTCTACCTCGCGCCCGCCTTCCTGGTCATGGGCGTGATCACGCTCTACCCGCTGATCTACCAGGTCTGGATGTCGTTCACCGACTTCGGCATCCAGAACCTGCGGGCTGGCTCGGCCGCCCCAACCTGGGTCGGGACGCAGAACTACATCGATGTCCTCACCAGCCAGCTGTCCATCCCGAACTACCAGTTCGTCCGGCTGCTCCTGTATAACCTGGTCTGGGCCTTCACCAACGTCACGATCCACGTGGTCCTGGGCGTGGGCATTGCCCTGCTGGTCCACACCCGGGGCCTGTGGTTCAAGCGCTTCTATCGATCCCTGTTCATCCTTCCCGTGGTCATCCCGCCAATCATCGTGGCGACCGTCTGGAAGAACATGTTCGACGCCGACCACGGCGCGATCAACCAGCTCCTGGCCCTGGCCGGGGGAGTGGTCGGATTGCCGGCCAGCCTGTTCGGTGCCGACTGGCTCCGCCAGGTGGACGATCCGATCTCATTCGTACCCTTGCCGCTGGCGTTCTACGCGATGCTGCTCACGAACACGTGGCTTGGCTGGCCGCTTAACGCGGTGGTCGCCACGGGCGCCCTTCAGAGCATTCCCGGTGAGCTGTACGAGGCCGCCGAGATCGACGGTGCAGGCCGCTGGCAGCAGTTCAGGAACGTCACGATGGTCTTCCTGCGGCCGGCGATGGTCCCGTTCGCCATCTTTGGATTCGTGACCACGTTCAACCTGTTCCACCTGGCCTATTTCATGTCGCAGGGCGGCCCACAGGGGCGCACCGAGCTGTTGGTCACCCAGGCCTACCGGCTGGTCAACGACCAGCGCCTGTACGGGGTTGGCGCGTCGTTCGCCGTGATCATGTTCTTCATCCTGCTCGCGATCACCCTGGTCACCAACCGATTGGCCAAGGCGACCGCCAGCTACCAGGATCAGTGAGGACCGTGCGATGACCGCCGAGACCGCCACAGCCCTCCGCGCCGTTCCTCCGCCGCGCACCCGGCCATCGCTGACCAGGAGCCGGCGCGATCAACCGTCGCTCCTTCGCCAGGCCCTGCTCCAGGCGGTGACCATCGGGGTCCTGCTCACCGTCCTCTTCCCGATCGTGTGGGTCATCGCGATCTCGCTGGATCCGCTCAACCGATCACGGCCAGAGGGGCTGAACCTGATCCCTTCGAACGCCACCCTGGAGGCATACGGCCAGGTCATCTCCCAGCCGACCAATAACCCGATCTCGTTCCTGGAGCTCGCCCTGAACAGCCTGAAGATCGCCGTCGGGACATCGCTCATCTCGGTGATCATCGGAGTGAGCGCGGCCTACGCATTCGCGCGCTTCAAGTTCCGCGGCCGGGTAGTCCTGATGCTGGCCATCCTGGGCGTCCTGATGCTGCCGCCCGTGGCGACGCTGACCCCACTGTTCGTGATGCTCAACCAGGTCCAGGTGGACTTGCCGCTCCTTGGGGCATTCAACCTGCGCAACTCGCTGCTCGGCGTCGGCCTGGCGATCATCTCCGGGCTGTTGCCGTTCGCGATCTGGAATCTCAAGGGTTACCTGGACACGATCCCGCGGGACCTCGAGGAGGCGGCCTGGGTGGATGGTGCCTCGGACAACCAGACCTTCATCAGGATCATCCTGCCGCTGGCGCTGCCGGCCCTGGCCGTCACGGGGTTCCTGGGCTTCGTGTCCGGCTGGACCGAGTTCTACTTCTCGTGGATCTTCCTGAACAGCGTCGAAGACCAGACCCTGGCCATGGCGCTCTATGCGATGCAGGGGCAGTTCGCGAGCACGCCCTGGTCGCAGTTCTCGGCCTTCGCCATCCTGTTCGCCATCCCGCCGGCCATCGTCTACTTCTTCGCCCAGCGCTACATCACATCCGGGCTGGCCGTGGGCGGCGTCAAGGGCTGAGCCGGATCACCACTGCCTGGCGCGGGCCAAGCTGGTCGACCGGCCGGTATTCTTCGAAGCCACCGGTCGCGTTGACCCGTGGGGCGCTCACTGCTGCCGTCGCGCCGAGGAGCGCCTGCGCGACCGGTTCGCCGCAGAGCGGGCCGGAGACCAGGCTCAGGATCACGTCGTTGACCGGTTCGTCCGAGAGGTTGGCCACGACCGCGATCGTCGCCCCGGCGTCATGGCGGAGGTAGGCATACACGCCTCGTGGCGCCACCTCGATCGGGATCAGCTCCCCGGTTCGGAGCGCCGAATTGGTCGCGCGCAACGCAGTGAGCGCGCGGTAGTGGGCCAGGAGCGAGGCCGGATCGTTGGTCTGCGCCCCGACCGAAACGGTCTCGGCGCCCGGAGCCAGGGCCTCCCAGGGTTGACCGGTCGAGAACCCGTAGCCGGGTGGCTGAGCGTCCCACGGCAGAGGCGTTCGGATCTCCTCGTCCGGCTTGCGCCCGCGCAGGCCGAGTTCCTCGCCGTAGTAGATGAACGGGACGCCGGGGTTGGTCAGCAGGAGGGTCGCGGCCAGGCCGGCCGCTGCCCGGTCGCGCCCAAGGACGTCCATCGTTCGATCCTGGTCGTGGTTGGTCAGGAACGCGGCGTAGCCACCGGGCGGATAGGCTGCCGTCACCTCGGCCTGGACGGCCGCGATGGTGCCGGCGTCGCCGAGTCGCACGCTGCCCAGGATGGCGCTGGCCAGCCCGAACTCGAAAGCCATGTCCAGCGACCCCTCCTGGATGTAGCGCGCCGCCGTGGAAGTCGCGTCCCAGACCTCGCCGACGATGAGCGCATCCGGCTTGATGGTCTTGACCTTCGATCGGAAGGTCTCGAGCCAGGCGAACGTCTCTGGCACGTTCTCGAGCTGCTCGCCATCCTCGATCAGGTGCTTGGCAGCATCGAGGCGGAAACCATCGACGCCCAACTCTTCGAGCAAGAAGCGGGCGACCTCGTCGAGGGCCGCCGCCACCTCGGGGTTGGCGACGTCCAGGTCTGGCATTCCCTCCCAGAAGTAACCGTAGTACCAGCGATCGCCGTCGGTATGCCAGACCGGCCGCCCGCCCGGTCCGGCCCCGGAAGGCGGCTCGTTCGACCAGACATACCAGTCGTCGTGCTCCGAGCCAGGCGTTCGCGCGTCGCGGAACCATGGATGCTCGATCGAGGTGTGGTTGAGGACGAGGTCGACGACCACCGCGATCCCGCGCTCATGGGCGGCGGCCATCAAGGCGCGAAAGTCGTCCGCGCTGCCGTAGTCGGCCTCGATCGCCTCGTAATCGGTGACGTCGTAGCCGTGGTAGCTGGGCGACTCGGCGATCGGCATCAGCCAGAGAGCCGTGACTCCGAGGTCCTCGGTGGTCGCCGGATCGCCGTCGTTGAGATAGTCGAGCTTCTGGGTCAGACCGCGCAGATCGCCGATGCCGTCGCCGTCCGAATCAGCGAAGCTGCGCACGAACACTTCGTAGAAGATTCGATCACGCCACCATGGCGCGGTCAGGGACGCCGGGGTGCTCGTCGCCGGATCGCAGGCAGGGGCGCCAGCCGGGCTGGCGGACGTGACCGGGCTGGCCGCGGCCGGCGCGGCCGTGTCCGAGGGTGCCGGGCTGACGCTCGGCGCGCCACAGGACGCCAGAACCGTCGCGACGACGACAACGGCCAGGTAACGGGACAGCGGAGAGACGAGCGAATGCCCCGACATCGGCGCGAGTATGGAGCCCGGCCGCGATGAGCGCCGGCGCCCCAGCCTGGGTCCGGGACGCGATCTTCTACCAGATCTTCCCCGACCGTTTCGCGACCTCGGACCGGGTCGTCAAGCCCGGACCGCTGGAGCCCTGGGACTCGCCCCCGACGGTGCATGGGTTCAAGGGCGGGGACCTGCGCGGCGTCGCCGAACGACTGGACTACCTGCTCGACCTCGGGATCAACGCGCTGTACCTGACGCCGATCTTCGCGTCTGCCTCGAACCACCGCTACCACACCTACGACTACCTCGCCGTCGACCCCCTGCTCGGCGGCGACGCCGCGTTGCGCGAGCTGCTCGACGCGGCCCACGAGCGCGAGATGCGGGTCATTCTCGACGGGGTCTTCAACCACACCGGTCGCGGCTTCTGGCCGTTTCATCATCTGCTGGAAACCGGGGCGTCGTCACCGTACCGCGGCTGGTTCCACCTGGACGACGACGCCCTCGACGCCGGCCGGCCGCTGCAGGCCTACCCGCCGCATGGGATGCCGGCGGGTCCACTGGGCTACGACGCCTGGTGGGGGCTGCCCGCGCTGCCCAAGCTCAACACCGACGAGCCCGCCGTGCGCGAATACCTGTTCGGGGTCGCCGAGCATTGGCTGCGCTTCGGAATCGACGGCTGGCGGCTGGACGTGCCGGCCGAGATCGATGACGAGGCCTTCTGGCAGGAGTTCCGGGCCCGCTGCCGGGCCGTCCGATCGGATGCCTACCTTGTCGGGGAGATCTGGCACGTCGCGCCGGACTGGCTCCTTGGCGATCGCTTCGATGCGCTCATGAATTACCCGCTGGCGGAAGCGATCCTCGGCTTCGCCGGCGGACCAGACCTGGACATGGAGGTGGTGCGCCGGCACCACGAATACTCGGGCAGCATCAGCGCCCAGGACGGCGCGGGATTCGCCCGTCGGCTGCAGGAGCTGCTGATCGCCTACGACCCGGCCACGGTGGCGGTCCAGCTCAACCTGCTGGGCTCGCATGACGCGCCCCGGATGCGGACGGTCCTCGGCGGCAACCCGGCCCGGGTCAAGCTGGCGACCCTGCTCCAGGCGACGCTGCCCGGGGCGCCGTGCACCTACTACGGTGACGAGATCGGGTTGAGCGGCGGCAACGATCCGGACAATCGTGGCTCGTTTCCATGGGACGAGGCTCGCTGGGAGCCCGGGCTCCGCGACTCCGTGCGAGCGCTATTCCGGCTGCGAACCACTGAGCCGGCCCTCCGCGACGGGCCGCTGGCCGTGCTTGGGGCGATGGAATCGGCGATGGCGTTCGAGCGCGGAGCGGGGCCGGCGCGCTTTGTGGTCGCGGTCAACCCGGGCGATGCCGCTGTCCGCCTGGAGCTTCGATTCGCCGACGCACCGCCCGGTCACGGCGGGCACATCGCGCCCATTCCACTACCTGGCATGACCGGCGTCGGCGAGGCTGCGATCGTGGATGGACGGGCGACCCTTGAGGTAGACGCGCGGTCGGGATCTGTGCTGCGGGTCGTCTGACGGCCGTCGTCGGCAGTCGCCCGTATACTCCGCCTCTCGTGGCTGACCTCCCTATCGACCTGCCGGATCGGCTCGGCGAGCGCCTCTCCCGCATCCTGGATGTCGAGGGCAAGGTCCCGCGCGCCTTGTCCGCACTGGGCCCGATCGCCGGCCGTGACGTCCTTCTGATCAACGGTGTCGACGGGATTCGGGCCCGGCAGCTGCGGGAGCTCGGCGCGCGAGTGACCCTGGCCGAGGGTGGACCGACCGGGTTGGGCGTGCCGGATGACTCCTCCGATGTGGTGGTCGGCCTCTGGTCATCGTTCCGGGGTGAGGCGCCCGGCGAGCTGGCCGAGGCGGAACGGGTCCTGCGCCCGGGTGGGCGTCTGCTCGTGGTCCACGACTACGGTCGCGACGACGTCTCGCACCTGCGCGGAGAGCGGCCCGAGTATGGCGCCTGGACCCGGCGCAACGGCCCGTTCCTGGGCGCCGGCTTCAAGGTCCGGGTGGTGCACTGCTTCTGGACCTTCGAATCCATCGAGGACGCGGGCGAGTTCCTGGGAGCCGCGTTCGACGAGGCCGGCCGGGCTGTCGCGGCCGGCCTCAAGCGCCCACGACTCTCCTACAACGTGGCGATCTACCACCGAACGTTCGGCGAGGGAGATCTGGCCGTGGGCGAGCGCGAGGCGCCGGGGGCGGCTGCGCCCCAGGCCGCCGGATGAGCCGCGCGACCGGCACGGGACGCGCCCCCCAGGTCTCCAGACCCGCGCGTTCGAACCGCCCGCGCGTCTCGCCGGGGCCGGTGATGCTGGCCATCGCCCTGGGCGGCTCCGTGCTGTTTGCGCTGTACACCGTAACCGTACGCGATGCCTCGCAGATTCCGTTACTGGCATCCGGGGCGGCTGTTCTCGGCATCGCCTTCGGTGCCCTGGCTATCTATTCGGTCCGCTCCACGTGGCGCTTTGGCGTTGCCGGGCGCAACCAGCGGGCCCTGCTCCTGGCCGTCGCCGGCGGGTTCGCCGCGATCATCGCGGCCGGTTGTTTCGCCGGCGCGATCATCCTGTTCATGCTGTCGCGTCCGCCGACCTGAGGTCCCGCGCTTGCGTCCGGGGTCGCCGTGGTCCGCGCCGCTCGCGATGCCCGCCTGAGGCGCAGCCAGCCAATATGTGAGCGTGAACGCGGCGCGAATCCTGCGGTCCCTGCAGCAACTCATGGGCGACGGCGCTCGAATGTTGCGAAGGTGCGCCTCACGCTGTCACCCAGGTCGGGAAGGGGCCGGCCGCAACACGGACACGGCCGGAACACGGACCAACGCAGGCCGGCCACATAACGCAGGCCGGCCACAGCGGGACCCTCTGATAGACTCCCGCCGTCCGCGCCCCCATCGTCTAGAGGCCTAGGACGCCACCCTTTCAAGGTGGAGATCAGGGGTTCGAATCCCCTTGGGGGCACACCCGCTGTCTTTTCGCGAAGAACGGTCGCGCGGCGGGAGTCCATTCGATCGCTTCCAGCTGCCGGTCGCGCACGATTACGCGCTGAACCACGATCCGGCACAGCTCCTCTCGACGAGCAGGTGACGCAGCTTCAATCGCCTCGGGCAATGCGAGGACCCGCGCGCGGTAGGCGTCAAAGGTCCTTATTCGATCGCCGTCCGGGAGCTCGGCCAATTGGGCGCGGGTGGCGTCTCGCTGTGCCAGGTAGTCCGCGTCGGTCAGGTCGTCCCAGGCATGCTGGTTCCTGAGCTTCTCGAGGCGTTTCAGGAGCCGCTCACGCTGGCGTCCGGCACCGACAACATCGGGCGTCTCGAGGAGCTTTCGAAGCTCGGCTCGTGCGGCATCCACGACGGAGGCGGGCAGGACGCCCTGGGCGATTGAACCGAGGACGCTCTCTTCGACGACGTCCGCGGGGTAGCGCCTGGCACGGCAGCCGAGCTTGGGACAGCGGTAATAGCGGCGCTCCGTGCCGCGCTGGAGGTGCGCCTCCCCGCGCATCCGGGTCCCGCACTCGCAATGGAGCAGGCCGCGTAGGACGTAGTGGCGGAACGGCTTCGGCTTATTGCCGACCCGTCGTCGCGATGCGACCGCAGCGATCGTCCGGCGATACTCGGTTTCGGTCAGGAGCGGCTCGTGCCGTCCGGGGCGTTCGTCGCGCCCTCGTTTCTCGACGACGAAACCGAGATAGAAGCGGCCTCGCCGCCAGATGTCCTTGACCGCGTCTCTCGTCCACGCGCCCTCATGTGACACACCCTCGCGGTTGAGCAGCTCGGCGACCTCGATCAGGGAGCGCTGTGCGAGCTCGTGCCAGATCCGCCGGACGATCGCCGCCTCCTCGGGCACGATCTCCAGCTCACGTGGGCGGGCCAGACCACCCGCGGGATCCCGGCGGCTGCGATAGCCCAGCGGATCATGGCCGCGATGCCGGCCGTCCTCGAACAGGCGGCGCTGCATCCCGGTCATCCGCTCGGAGTCGAGGTCGCGCTGCAGCTGAGCCGCCAGGCACAGCTGCCCGAACATGAACCGGCCGGCAGCCCCGTCGAACTTGGCGTTGGGCAGGTTGGCCACTAGCAGCGACACCTGGTGGCGCTCGAGCTCGTGGTTCAGGTTGAACATCAGCCGAGCATTGCGGGCGAGGCGCGACAGGTCGTAGACAATGATCGCCGCAACCTCGCCCGCGGCCACCGCCGCGAGTAGAGCCTGGTAGCCGTCGCGTGCCGCGCTGAACCCGGACTGATGGCCGCCCGAGTCCGAGATGACCCTGACTGAAGCACCCGCCGGAAGCAGCGCCCGGCAGGCGGCTTCCTGCATCTCGTCGCTGACGTCGGCCGCGGTCGCCTCCTTGTACGAGCGGCGGACGTAGATCACGTGTTGGCCCACGGCTCCATGAACGCTCTGCGGGCCGACGAAGGCAAGGGTCATGGCGAAGCGTCTTCCGCTGCGGGCAGCTCCACGCTTGTCGACGGCGGCTGATGGGCAGCCTCGGCCGACACGTCGGCCAGCCAGGTCGCGAGACGGTCCATGACGAAGTCCTCGTCGCGATTCGCCGTCGGGAGGGCAATGAGCGGCGGGAAAGCAATCGCGTCGCTCACGCCGTTCCCGTGACCCAATCCTCGTCGTCGCCGAAGAGCCCGTAGTTCAGCGGAACCGGTGGCGCCGAAAGCTCCTCCGCAGCCGACTGCTGCTTGAGTACGAACCGATACGGGTCGTTTCGGACGCCTCGGCCCTGGCGCTCGATGCCCCCGTCCATGGCCACCTGCTCGATCGCGCGTTGGGCCGTGGTCCGCGGAACCAGCTTGCTCACCTCCTCGATCGTGAGGCCGGACGGAGTCGCCGCAAGGCGGGAACGGATCACCGCCATGGCGTCGGCGACTGCCACATCGGTGTCGCTGCCGTGCGAGACGTACCCACCCGCGGTGAGCTCAACCACCAAGGACTCAGGAACGCCGTCGAACCGACTCAGGGCTGTGATAACCCGGACGCCGCTGGCGGTTCGTCCCTCACCGCGACGGATCGCCATGACAGAGTCCACCGCACCGCCGAAGGCCGACGACCCGCGACCCGACTCACCAACCTCGCCGCCCGCCTTGCGCTCGTGGCGGATCGTCACGAGCGCGAGTCCCCGTGCGGCCGCGCGGAGCAACGGGGCCGACGCCTTATCGGCTTCCCCGGCGTGGTTCTCACCATCCCCGTGGATCCCGGCGAAGCGAGTCAAGGTGTCCACGACCAGGACCTTGGCACCGCGACGTTCCGCTTCATCGGCCGCCAAATCGACGACATCCGGCCAGCTCACTTCGCCGGTGTCGGTCCACTGCAGCGCGACGAAGTCTTCGCGGCCGAGGAGATCGGCCCGACCGAGCGTTTCCCGCAGACTGGAGTCGGGCTGCTCGGTGAGATAGATGACGCCGCCCTGGACCGTCGGTTCGCCGAGGAAGTCCGTGCCGTCGAGGATCGCTCGGCACATGAACGTGACGAAGGTGGTCTTGCCGGCCGCCTTGATCTTGCCGACGACCTCGAGGATCGCCCCGTCGACGAGGTATGGCTTCGCTCGCCACGGCACCACGGCTGGCGTTGATTCGGCAATCTCACGGGCGGTCCTAAATCGCAAGATCGTTTCTGCCCGACCAGGACTCGGAGTTTGGGCAGAAACCGTTGAGGCGGTCTTCATGAGCCCGAGGAGTTCGACCGAGTCCCGCCCGGCCGCAACGTAGTCAGCCGCGTCACCGTGGTCCGGCAGGTCTGGAACCTCAAGGATCCGGACGGCCGGCGTGATTGGCAGCAAGGCGCTGGCGAGCCGCTCCATATGTCGGGCTCCGGGAAGGTCGCGGTCGGGCCACAGGACGACCGGATGGCCGCCCAGCACCTCCAGGACCTCGAGCGACGGGGTCGACGCGGCGCCGGTGACGGTAGCCACGATCAGGCCAGGCCAGATCGTCGCCAGCGCGAGAGCGGCCCTCTCCCCCTCGGTCACGATGACCGGGTCGTTGAGCGCCGCTCCCTTAAGGGTCTCCGTTCGGAAGAACGGGAGCGACGTAACCGGCCGACCTCCCAGCCCCGAAGAGCCGTCCGGACGCTCCCACCTGAACCACTTGCGGCCCGCACCCTCCCGGCGAACATGGATCGCTTGAGGCGCGCCGTCGAGATCCCGGATCTCGTGTCGACTTATTCGTGGTTCTCTTTCTGCCCATACCGGAATACTTGATTGGGCAGAAACAAACAGGTCGGTCATCTGGGCGCCGAGCGCAGCGACGATCGCCTCAGCGGCGCACCCAGCGTGGCAGCGAAGGAGCACCCGACCGTCAGCGGCGGCGGACCAACTTAGCGAAGGATGCGAGTCGTCGTGGGCGGGACAGGACGCCGTCCATACTCCTCGACGGGTCTCGCGAGCCCGTGGCAGATCCTGGAGCCGAGCGAGGAGTCTTGCCCGACCATGTTCGCGATGAGCTGCGGTCATTGGGGCGGAAGATCGCGCTTCCGGCCGATTCCTAATAGATACGGAGAACGACGATACTCACCGGTTCTTGGCAGGGGCGCCCGCTCGTCCGGCCGCTAACCCCGACCGATGCCTCTTCTTCCAGCTCCGAACGGTCTCGGTCGGGACCCCGAAGATGTAGCTGACTTCTGCCGCTCGTTCGGCGCTGAAGGCCTCATCAGGCGGAAGGACGATTGCTCGACCGTGCGTGGCGGCAGCTTCGCGCAGCAGTCGCAGATTGGCGGCCTCGTCGGGACGCTCCTCGGATGCCAACCCGGCGAGCAGGGACCGTCGAGCGTTCGTGCCTGCATACCGGCGGAACCATCGTGACATGGACGTCCAATTGTCACGTCCGCCGAGCGGGTTCACGAGAAGGACCTGCGCGCCGTAGGCATCGTCATCGCCCTCGTCAGGGGCCAGCACGGTGACTTGCGCATCTCCGGTCACTAGGCCAATGGCATAGCGGGGCACGATCGATAGGACGATCCGAGCGACGAGGGCACAGCTCGCGTCTGCGACGCCATCGGCGCGCGCCGTCGCCAGGTCAGCCAGTAGCTCATCGATGTCCTCAACGTCGCGGCGCAACCGGTCCGCAGACACCGCCGGCAGTCGATAGCGACGTCGGAACTGCGCGTTGAAATGCTCCAGCGTTGCTTCCAGATCGTCCTCGTGCGGTGGTCCCGGCGGCTCATGCATTGGCCAGCCGACGATAGCGGACCGACCGATCGCACACCACGTTCGATTGCTTGAGAAAGCTGTGAGACGCTCCTCTCAAACACCGATTGCGACCGCCACCTCCGGCCAGGTTCGATCCGCTTCGCCCTCGAGCCGCCGGAGGTAGACACTTGTGACCGCGAGGCTCGAGTGGTCGAGGAAGCTCGAGACGGCCTCGATCGATGCCCCCGCATCACGCCGCAGCTTGGCCGCGCTGTGCCGGAGGACATGGAGCCCGCTTGGCGCCAGTCCCGCCGCGCGGAGGTAGCGGCGAAAGCGGGCGTAGAACGTCGCGCCGGTCACGCCCCGTGGCCCCGCCGCGGCCTGCCAGAGCGAGGCGCCTGGCTCCATCTCCGCCAAGGAGAAGCCGGCGTCGCCCAACGTGGTACACAGCGCCTCGTGGGCGGGGCGTGGCAGCTCACGGCGACCGCGCTTCCCGCCCTTGCCGCGGTATGAGTAGAACGCCGTCTCTCCTTCGACGCTGATGTCGCCGGCGGTCAGGCCGATGACCTCGGTCCGGCGACGACCAGTCAGGACGAAAACGAGCAGCAACGCTCGATCACGGCGTCCGGCGACGGTGTCGGGGACCACCGCCAGGAGCCGCCGGACCTCGTCGGCGCTCAGGCCTCGGGCGACCGACTGGACGGTCCGTGGCCGTTCGAGCGCATCGCACGGGTTCGAGGCAGCGACGTTCATCCGGATCAGGAACCGGTAGTAGCTCGAGAGGCAGGCGATCCGGGCGCCGACTGTCGTCGACGACGGCTTCCGTCCGGAGACCCCGATCCCGTGCGCCCACGCCAGGACGTGGGCCGGAGTCACGAGATCGGGCGACCCCACCC
>JBKKDW010000177.1:0-6985 GCA_046708025.1 Candidatus Limnocylindrales bacterium | reverse complement strand
AGATGCTCATCGTGAGCCGGGCGCTGCTGGGCATCGCCGGCGCGACCCTGGCACCCTCGACCCTGTCGCTCATCTTCAGCATGTTCGCCGACCCCGGTCAACGGACCCGGGCGATCGCGATCTGGGTATCCTCGTTCTCGGTCGGGAGCGCGATCGGCCCGATCCTTGGGGGCATCCTGCTGGAGAGCTTCTGGTGGGGCTCCGTTTTCCTGCTGGCCGTCCCCGTGATGGGGCTCCTGCTCGTCCTCGGTCCACGGATCCTGCCCGAGTATCGCGATCCGGACGCGGGTCGGCTCGACATCATCAGCGCGGCGATGTCCCTGGTCGCCCTGCTGGCTGTCATCTTCGGGCTCAAGCAGATCGCCCAGGATGGCCTGGGGCCGCTGCCGATCGGCTCGATCGTCCTCGGTCTCCTCGTCGGGGCACTGTTCGTCCGGCGCCAGCTGACCCTGGCTGATCCAATGATCGACGTCCGGCTCTTCCGGGTCCCCGCATTCAGTGCCGCCCTGGCGGTCAACCTGCTGACCCTCTTCGTGCTGTTCGGCTACTTCCTGTTTGTCGCGCAGTATCTGCAGCTCGTGATCGGACTGTCGCCGCTTGAGGCCGGGCTCTGGTCAGTACCCTCGGCGATCGGCTTCATCATCGGGTCGCAGCTCGCGCCGAGGCTGGTTCGCCTGGCCCGCCCGGCCTACGTGATCGGGGCCGGTCTCGGAATCGCGGCGATCGGTCTCGGTCTGTTGACCCAGGTCGGCGTCGCGGATGGGCTGGCTGTCGTCGTGGCCGGTTCGATCATCGTCTCGCTCGGGATGGGACCGGTGTTCGGGTTGACAACCGAGCTCATCGTCGGGTCGGCACCGATCGAACGAGCGGGCGCCGCGTCGGGCATCTCCGAGACCAGCTCCGAGGTCGGCGGGGCGGTCGGGATCGCGGTCCTGGGCAGTATCGGTGTGGCCATCTACAGGGGCGCGGTGACCGACCTCCCGCCAGCTGTCCCGGCCGAGGCGGCGACGATCGCGCGCGACACGCTCGGCGCCGCCGTGGGTGTCGCCGGGAACCTCCCCGCCGAGGTCGGGGCGATCCTGCTGACCATCGCCCGCGACGCGTTCGTCGACGGGATGCAGCTGACCGCCGGGATCGGCGCGATTGTGGCCGTCGGAGTCGCCATCCTCGCCCTGGTCACACTGAGGGGAGTCGGGGCCGGCGGCGACCATGAAGCGGCGATCGACTCACCCGCGGGGGCGCGCGACAGCGAGCCGATCGCGGTTTAGCGGCGGCGGCACGCGGCTGGATCCTGCGATTGGGTCGGCCCGGGTCAGTCGTTGACAGTCCTGGCCGGTTGTGGCTAGATGTGGCCATGAAGCAGGTGAGGATCGCCGAACTCAAGAACCGTCTCTCCGCGCATCTTCGTGCGGTCGAGAATGGCGCGGAGGTGGTCGTCATGGACAGGAACCGCCCGATCGCCCGAATCGTGCCGATGCCACCGCCCGGTCGGCGAATCCGCCTTCTCCAGCCGAGTCGCAACTTCCTGGACGTCCGCGATCGGCGCCGGACCCGGGCTGGCTGGCGGGTCACCTCGACCGCGCTCCTCATGGAGGAGCGGCTCGAGCGTTGAACGTTTACGTCGACTCCTCGGTCCTCCTCCGTATCGTCCTCCGCGAACCCGATCGACTGCGGATCTGGCCCAAGGTCACCAACGCCGTCTCCAGCGAGCTGATCCGCCTGGAATGCCTACGCACGATCGATCGCGCGCGGGTTCGACTCCGTCTCGCGGACCGGCGCATTGCGCAGTACAGAGCAGATGTGCTGGAAGCGGTTGAGGCGTTCAGCCTGGTTGCCCTGGACTCGATCGTGCTCGAGCGGGCCTCGGAGCCCTTTCCGACGGCCCTGAGCTCGCTGGACGCCATCCATCTGGCCAGCGCGCTGCTGATCCGCAACGACCTCGACGATCTTGCGTTCGCGACCCATGACGATGAGCTCGGCACGGCCGCCCTGGCGAGCGGCTTAGCAGTCCACGGCGTGTCTTTCTCAGGCAGGTAGGCCCGCCGCCGTTCGCGCGTGTCGTGTCTCTACGGCGACCGCGTAGATATATAGACATGATAGACCTCTACGGCGATACTTCATCGGTATGAGCGGCGATCCGAATCACTCGACCAACTTCCTGCGGGTCGGTCAGGCGGCCGAAATGCTCCAGGTCTCGGTCGAGACCCTGCGCCGCTGGGAGACCGAAGGACGCCTTCGGATGGCGCGCTCCGATGGTGGGCAGCGCCTCGTCGATGTCGCAGAGGTCTCCCGCCTGCTCGACGAGCGCCGAAAGGGGGCGACCGACCGTCCGATCGTCGCCCAGTCGGCGCGCAACCGGTTCCCCGGCATCGTCACCAGGATCGAACGCGACGGCGTCGCAGCGGTCGTGGAAGTCATCGCGGGTCCGCACCGGATGGTCAGCCTGATGACCGCCGAGGCTGTCGACGAACTCGACCTGAAGGTCGGTGACGAGGCCATCTGCGTCGTGAAAGCGACGAATGTCATCGTCGAGATCCCGTCGTCGAAGGACTCGCGCGGGTGAGACCTGGCCTGGCCGTTCTGATCGCCCTCCCGGTTCTCGCCCTGGCCGGTTGCTCGGCCGGCGCGTCGCCAGCGCCAGGCAGCGAGGCCGGAACACCCGCGACTCGGGTTGAGCTCACGATCTATGGAGCGGCGTCGCTCAGGGGAGCGCTCGAGGCGGCGAAGGGCGCCTATGAGACGGCGAACCCGGGCACGACGATCACCCTCTCGACCGATTCGTCATCCGCCCTCGAGACCCAGATCGAGCAGGGTGCCCCGGCCGACGTCTTCCTGTCGGCCGATACGAGCAACCCGCGGAAGCTCGTCAACAAGGGCCTGGCCAGTGGCGATGTTGTCGTCTTCGCGCGCAACGAGCTGACCGTCATCGTGCCGGCCGACAACCCCGCCGGGATCGGGTCGCCCCTCGACCTGGCCAGGACCGGGATCAAGGTGATTGCTGCCGGTCACGAGGTGCCGATCACAACATACGCAACCCAGCTGGCTGAGAACCTGGCGAGGGAGACGGGCTATCCGGCAGACTTTGCCTCGGCATATGCCGCGAACATCGTGTCCAGGGAGGACAACGTCAAGGCCGTTGTAGCCAAGATCGAGCTCGGTGAGGGCGATGCCGGGATCGTCTACGTTACCGATGCGAAGGCGTCGACAAGGGTCGCGACCGTTGAAGTGCCCGACGCCGCCAACGTCCCGGCCCGGCACGCCGGGGTCGTCATCAAGGCGTCCGCGAACGCCGCCGCCGGCAGGGCGTTTCTCGACTGGTTCGCCGGACCAGGCGGCCAGGCGATCCTGGGCGGCTTCGGGTTCCTCCCGCCGGCATGATCGGAGGCGCCGGTCAGCGGACGAGCTGGGGCGGAGGCTCGCTCATCGCGGTCGCCCTGCTCTTCGCGCTCTTCCTGGGCATGCCCGTCCTGATCCTCGTGCTGCGGGCGGTGCTGGATGGGTCGCTCCAGGTCGCGGTCGCGTCACCAGTCGTGCTCGACGCGCTCTGGCTGAGCCTGGTCACCACGGCCGTCAGCCTGGTCATCACCGTGGTGCTGGGCCTGCCGCTTGCGTTCGTCCTGGCCAGGCGACGGTTCCGCGGCAAGGGACTGCTCGAGGCGATCGTCGACCTGCCGATCGTGCTACCGCCGTCGGTCGCCGGCCTCGCCCTCCTGCTCGTGTTTGGTCGGCGTGGCCTGCTGGCCGAGCCGTTCGAGCTGTTCGGAGTCTCGGTCGCGTTCACCACGATCGCGGTCATCCTGGCCATGACCTTCGTGTCCGCTCCGTTCTTCATCCGCTCTGCCAGGACCGGCTTCGCCAGCGTGGATCGGGACCTCGAGGACGCCGCCCGCGTGGACGGCGCCTCGGAGCCGCAGCTATTTCGGGCTATCACGGTGCCCCTGGCGGCAGCCGCCCTGGCCGCCGGACTGGTGATGAGCTGGGCACGCTCCCTGGGCGAGTTCGGGGCGACGATCATGTTCGCCGGCAACGTCGAGGGCCGGACGCAGACGCTGCCGCTGGTCGTCTACGCCGAGTTCCAGGGCGGCAACCTCGACGCCGCGATCGCGGCGGCCGCGATCCTCGTCCTCGCCGCGTTCGGCGTGCTCGTGGCCGTGCGGGTCATGCACTGGGGACGTTTGATCGAGACGCGCGGCGTCGGCTGACGCCCGGGCCGGCAAGAGGCGCGAGGGCGGCAGAAACAGGGGCTTGACATTGGAGCGACTCCAAGGTCTATCGTCTGCCCATGGCGGTAACACCAGAGACCGGCTTCCTCGTCATCGCGGATCTCACCGGCTACACGGACTATCTCTCGCGCAGCGAGCTGGAGCATGCTCCAGCGATCGCCGGCGACCTCCTCGAGACGATTGTGGGGCGGCTCGAGCCACCGTTCCGACTGGCGAAGTTCGAGGGGGATGCCGCCTTCCTGTTCGCCGAGGACGGGCGGGCGGACGCGTCGTTATTGCTCGACGCGATGGAGGCGTGCTACGTCGCCTTCCGGCGTCGGCTCCGCAGCATCGAGCGGGCGACGAGCTGTGAGTGCAACTCGTGTCGGCTGGCCCCCCGCCTCGACCTCAAGCTGTTCATCCATCACGGCTCGTTCGTGCGGAGCCGGATCGCCGGTCGCGACGAGCTGGCCGGGTCGGACGTCATCCTGGTCCACCGGCTCCTGAAAGGGACGACGGCCGCGGAGGCCCGCCGGAACGGCTTCGCCCTGTTCACCGCTTCGGCCGTCGAAGCCCTGGGTCTCGAGCCCGAAGCCCTCGGGCTGAAAGCGGCAGAAGAGTCGATCGAGCATCTCGGGCGAGTCGTCACGTTCACCCTCGACCTCGAGGCTCGCTGGCAGCTCGAAAGTGCCCGGCGCCGGCTGGACATCGCGGAGACCGACCTCGTCCTCGACGTGGAGCGGGTGTTCAACGCCGAGCCGTCGGTCGTGTGGGCCCACCTGACCGCGCCGTCACTGCGGACGTTGTGGGAAGGGCCGCTCGTCATCGAGGAGACCTCGCCGGGCGGCCGGCGCGGCGTCGGGACGATCGCGCAGTGCGTCACCGGCCGGCTCGCGACGCTCGAGGAGATCGTCGACTGGCAGCCCTACGACCACGCTACATGGCGACTCGCGGTGCCTGGCCTGGGCCCGGTCGCAGCGGCCCTTGAGCTCGCCGCCACGGACGGCGGCACGCGGCTCCGATTGCGCTGGGCGTACCTGGGCGGCCCGCCTGTCGACGAGGGCGAGATTCGGCACATCCGTGCCGAGAAGGAGGCCGCCATCGGGCGCCTCACCTCGATCATCGCCGGCGCACTGCCGGTCATCGATCCGCAGGAGGTTCGGCCATGATCAAGTTCCAAACGCAGCAGACGATCGCCCGATCGGCGGACGATGTCTGGACGTACGCCGCCGACATCCTTCGGCATACCGAGTGGATGGCGGTCACGGAGGCGCGGATCGTGCACGGTCAAGGTTCGGAGGTCGGGGCTCGGGCGCGCGAGCGCCTGATCTTCGGACCGTTCAGCTGGGACGTCGACATCGACGTGAGCGAAGCCGTGCCGGGTCGCCGGATCGTGTGGCGATCAGTGGGCGGCGCGCCGCTCCATGGCGAGGTCGCGCTGGACCTCGAGCCGGTGGGACCCGAGTCGACCCGGGCGACGTACCGGGCCGACATCCAGATGCACGGCCTGTGGCGATTGCTCGCGCCCTTCGTGGCCATGGAAGGGCGAGCTGGTCAGGCTCGGGAGCTCCAGCGTCTGAAGGAACAGGTTGAAGTAGCGCCCGCGATGATGCCGGCCACCTGAAAGCCGATCGTCCGCATCAACGCTTGCGGGCTACCCAGAGATCGTCGCACGGCCACTTCCGGGCCCACTCGACGGTGACGAAGTCGTAGTACGCGTGCGTCGCCCGCCGCTCCGGCGCCTGCAGTTCGTGCAGGGCTTCCACGTCGAAGCCGTTCTCGTTCAAAAGGTGGATCCATTGCCCGTGCGTCGGGTGGTACTCGACCCCGATCTCGCCGGGCCACTCGATCCGATCAAGCCCCTCGAACTGCGGACGAAGCAGTCGCTCCTCAGCCACGCCCGTATCCGGCGAGCACAGAATGACGAGCGGCGAGTTCGTCAGGAAGAGCAGGCGACCTCCCGGTCGCAACAGCCGGGCCGCTTCGCCGATCCAACGCTCCGGCACGGCCCACAGCGACGCGCCGTACTCGGACACGGCGACGTCGAACGACGCGTCCGGCAGCGGCACGGCCTCGGCGGCCGCCTCGACGAGCGGGAACTCGATCCCGGTCGCCGCCTGCATGCGCCGGGCCGTGGCTAGCTGTGCCGGCGTCGGGTCCACGCCAACCGGCCGCGCGCCACGCTTCGCCAGCCATGCCGAGAAATACGCCGTGCCACAACCGAGCTCGACGACGTCCAGACCAGCGACGTCGCCAATCACGCCGAGCTCTGACTCGGGGACGCCGAACACCCCCCAGGTGATCTGGTCGCTGGCCCACGCCTCGGGTGCTTTCGCATTGGTATAGGCGGCGTTCGACTTCGTCCACTCGGCCACGTTGCGCGCCACGCTGTCGGGCAGGTCAGGCGAGGTCATGGTCGGCGTCGTGGAGCCATGCCCGAATGCTACCGTCCGCGGCGGATGACTCGTTCGAGCCGGTCGAGGATCCTGTCGGCGTAGGCGTTCGTCTCGTCGGCAAAGCACCTTGGCTTCATAGGCGCCGATCCGTCGCATCGCGATCTCCGACTGATCTTGCGACTGGTCTATTTTCCCTCAGCGATCATGCAATCGCGACACGCAGGATGGCGTCCCCGGTCAGCGTGCCCACGTACAGCCAGCGACCGTGCCTCAGTGCAACCAGATGGTTGGGCACCTGTATGCTGCTCGTATGGGAGATGCCGGAGCCACCCGCCATCGAATCCTCGAGGCTGCCACCGCGGAGTTCGCCGAGTTCGGGATCGCCGG
>JBKKDW010000176.1:0-7073 GCA_046708025.1 Candidatus Limnocylindrales bacterium | reverse complement strand
TCTACGTGGTCAACGCCGACGCCGGCCCGCACACGTTCGACATCGAGCTGAACGGCCGCGTTCTTTCCTACCCTGTCCCGGCCCGTTCCACGGCGGCGGTCGTGCTGGACCTGGCGGTGGCCGGCAGGTACACATATTGGTGTGCCATCCCCGGCCATCGCCCGACAATGGAGGGGACGCTGGAGGTGAGCCCGTCATGACGACCCGGACCGAGACGTCCCGGGTCCTTCGGCTGCTCTTCCTCGCCGTCGGGTTCGTGACGACGAGTTACCTCGGGGAGCCTGTTTTGGGTCCAGGCGCCGGCGCGGAGCGACAGCTCGCGACGAACGATAACTGGCGGTCGTGATGGGTGCCGTGCGTCGTCGTTCCTGGTTGGTACTCGTCGCGATGAGCGTCCTCGTCGCGCTGCTCGGGCTCGGTGACCTGCTTATCGGTGCCACGTTCGACCCAGCGGTGGCCCTGGGGCTTACGGGCGTCTCCTTGGCGGAGATCGAGGCGGCGAGTGCCGCGGGATACCGGCTGGTGGACTTTGGGGTCCGCAGCGGCGGTATCAATCTGATGGTCATCGGCGCACTGCTGACCATCATCCTGGTCATCCCATTCCGTGAGGGCAGACGTTGGGCGTGGTGGGCGATGTGGGCCCTGCCGGCGTGGGCCACAGGTGCCTTCATCCTGAATTCGGTATTCGGAGTCGCGGCGGGACAAGCGCCACCGCCGTCGATGGTGTCCGGCCCGATCTTTGCCGCCCTCGCGGCTGCGATTCTGCTCGTGACCGCGCCGAGGTTCTTTGGGCGGGGCCGCCGTCAGGAGCCGGATGCCGGAATGGGCGAGAGGAACTGAAGACGACGCCGATAGTCGGGCGCACTGCGTGGGAGGCACAGTTGAACAGATTCGGAATTGCTGGGGTCCTGTGGCTGGTTGCGGCCGGGTCCGCGATCGCGGTGACGCTCATCTTCAGGGTCGACCAGGTCCAGTGGGTCGTCACCATGGCGATCGGCGTGGTCGCCGCCGTCCTGGGTCTGTGGCTGATCGCGCGCCCGAATGCCCTGGTCGTGTCCGCGTCGAACGTCGTCAGCATGGTGTGGATCGTCCTCTATGTCGTGCTCACCGTGCTGCAGTCTGACGAACTTGCGGCATGGACGACGGACGTCGCCCTGATCGCGATCGGTGCGGCCGCCGGACTCGCGACATACCGCGCGGCAGCGAACGTGAAGCTCGGGTGAACGATTCGGTGCCCTGTGCCCGTGAGGTGCGCGGATCGCGAGGCTTCGTCAAGAGGGAACGCCGATGACAGGGACGAGCGACTCGAGACACCTCCGACTCCCTCGGACGGTTCGGATCGCGGCGTTCCTGTTCCTGTTCCTCGGCGTTGCGTTCGGCGCCTCAGTGCCTTTCGTGCTGGCGTATCTCGAGCGCAATGGCGAGTTGCCGATGACGTTCTGGTTCCGGTCGATGGCCGGCCCCTTCGAACAGCTCGGACCCAAGGCGTTTACTGCCCTTGGCTGGACCTTCGTCGGAGTCTGTGCCGCCGACGTTGTCGCCGGCGTCGGGCTCTGGCGCGGCCGTCGATGGGGAGCCAGGCTGGGGCTCGCGACCTCGCCCGTGGCGCTTGCGCTCGGTGTGGGTTTCGACCTGCCCCTCGTCCTCGTCGGCGTGCCACTCCGTGTAGCGCTCGTGTTGGCGGGTCGCCGAAGCCTAGGCTGACGTGCTCGTCGTCCTCGGACTCGCTTCCGCGGACTCGCGTCCGCGGATACTCTCGGGCGTCGTTCCTATGGTTCCAACGAGGGTCTGCGCTGACCTGCCACAGTCGGGCGGTGGTCGCGGCGTCGTACGAGGACGTGTGGGCGGGCGACTGGTCCGTGGTGGCGTCGCCCTCGACGAGCGCTATTACGCCCCCACGATCATCGAGCGACCCGCGCTCGACACCCGCCTGTTCCGTGACGAGATCTTCGGCCCGATCGTGGGCGTCTACCCCTTCGACGACCTCGACGAAGCGATCGCGATCGCCAACGACAGCCGCTTCGGCCTCCAGGCGGGGGTCTTCACCCGGGACATCGATCGCGCCATGGCCCTCGCCGCCCGGCTGCATGTCGGCGGGGTCTGGATCAACGAGGCCTCGACGTTCCGACAGCAGAACGCGCCGTACGGCGGCGTCGGCGAATCCGGGCTGGGCCGGGAGGGGATCCGCTGGGCGGCCCGTGAGATGGTCGAGGAGAAGTTCGTCGGGATCCGCCTGTGAGTGTCGGAGTCGGGGTGACACGGGTCATCATCGTCGGTGCCGTCGCGGCCGGGTCCAAGGCCGCAGCGACCGCTCGGCGGCGCGATCCCGACGCCCGGATCACGGTCATCGGCGACGAGGCGGACATCGCCTACTCGGCGTGTGGACTCACGTATCACCTGGGCGATCCTGCGGTCATCCCGCGTACGAAGCTCGTGGCCCGAACGCCGGACCGCTTCCGCGCCGACGGGATCGATATGCGCGAGCGGCACCGGGTGGACGACCTGGACCTGGCCGCCGGGCTCGCGACGATCACCGACCTCGCGACCGGTCGATCGACCCGAGAGCCGTTCGATCGACTGCTCCTGGCCACGGGCGCGCGCCCGATCGTGCCGCCCATCCCGGCCGCCGCCGGCGCGCCGACGACGATCACGCTCCGCTCGATGGCCGATCTGGATCGGGCGGCGCCGCTCGTCGGTGACGCCCGCCGTGTCGTCATCGCCGGTTGCGGGTACATCGGGCTCGAGGCCGCCGAGGCGTTCCGTCGGCGCGGTATTGAGGTCATCCTGGTCGAGCGCCTGCCGCGCCTCCTGCCGGCCTTCGCCGAAGACTCGGTGGCCGTGGTCACGGCGGAGCTTGCGGCCCACGACGTGGAGCTCATCCTGGGTGACGGCGTCGCGGCCCTGGAACCCGGCGAGGTGGTCCTCGAGGGGGGCCGCCGTCTCGGGGCGGACGTCGTCCTGCTTGCCGTCGGTGTTCGACCCAACGTCGACCTTGCCCGCGCCACGGGGATCGCGCTCGGCACGACTGGGGCGATCGCGGTCGACGACCGGATGGCCACCAACAGCGGTGAGGTGTTCGCGGCGGGCGACTGCGTCGAGTCCATCCACCGCCTGACCGGCCGACCCACCTGGCTGCCCCTGGGCGATGTTGCCAACCGCCAGGGGAGGGTCGCCGGCGAGAACCTGGTCGGTGGCGATCGCCGGTTCCCGGGCGTGATCGGGACGGCCGTGTTCGACGTCTTCTCGCTGAGCGTCGGGCGGACCGGGCTGACCGCCACGGATGCGGCGGCGGCGGGGTTCGAACCGGTCGTGGCCTCGGTCAGCGCGCCGAGTCGAGCGCGCTACATGCCGGGTTCGATGCCACTCAACCTTGATGTCGTAGCGGACCGGGATAGTGGTCGCATCCTTGGCGCGACCGCGGTGGGCGCGGACGGGGCGGACAAGGCGATCGACATCCTCGCGACCGCGATCTGGGCGGGCCTCACGATCGACGACATGGCCGACATCGACCTCGCGTACGCTCCCCCGGTGAGTCCCGTGTTCGCGCCCGTCCAGGTCGTGGCCGAGATCCTGCGCGGTGAGCGCCGTGCGGCCGCCCAGATCAGCTAGGCAACGGAGCCTTCGGCGTGGAAGAGATCGTCATCGTGGGTGGGGCCCGAACCCCGATCGGCTCGTTCGGTGGCGGGCTGGCCGCGTTCCGCCTGCGGAACTCGGCGCCGTCGCCGCCCGGGCGGCGATGGATCGCGCCGGCGTGAAGCCCGATCAGGTCGACGCCGTGACGGTCGGGACGGTCGGCCAGATCGGTGCGGATGCGTATGTGGGTCGAGCCGTCGGTCTTGCCGCGGGGCTGCCGGTCGAGGCGCCCGCGCTGACCGTGAACCGGCTGTGCGGCTCCGGGTTGCAAGCCATCATCAGCGCCGCCGGGGCGATCCGGATCGGCGACGCCCGGATGGTCCTGGCCGTCGGCACGGAGAACATGAGCCGCTATCCGTACCTCGTCGAACGGGCTCGCTTCGGGCTGCGACTGGGCGAAGACGTCCTCGCGGACGGACTCCTGGCCGCCCTGACCGATCCGTTCACCAACGGCCACATGGGCCTGACCGCGGAGAACGTCGCCCAACGGGAGCGCGTGAGCCGCGCGGACCAGGACGCCTTCGCGGCGGAGAGCCAGCGGCGAGCGGCGGCCGCGCAAGCCGATGGAAGGTTCGTTGACGAGATCGTCGCGGTCGAGGTGGCTGGGCCTCGTGGGACGACGTCGAATGTCGATACCGATGAGCAACCGCGTCCGGATACGACACGCGATGGCCTGGCGGCTCTGACTCCAGCCTTCCGTGAGGGCGGGACGGTCACCGCAGGCAACGCATCCGGTCTCGCCGATGGCGCGGCCGCCGTCATCGTCGCTGCGGCGCCGCACGCGCGTGAACTGGGGCTCCGGCCACGGGCGCGTCTCGTGGGTTACGGGATCGTCGGGGTGCCGCCAGAGATCATGGGTATCGGCCCGATCCTGGCGGTTCGCAAGGCCCTGGCCCGCACGGGTCTCGCGCTCGGTGATATCGACCTCATCGAGCTCAATGAGGCCTTTGCGGCCCAGACCTTGGCCTGCATCCGGGGGCTCGATCTAGACCCCGATCGGACAAACGTCAACGGCGGGTCCATCGCGTTCGGCCATCCCATCGGCGCGACTGGCTGCATCCTCATGGTCAAGCTGCTCGCCGAACTGGAGCGACGCGGCGGGCGATACGGCCTCGTCACGGCGTGCATCGGCGGCGGGCAGGGCATCGCGGCCATAGTCGAGCGACTCGACGGATGACCGCGGAGGGCGACATCCTCTGGGAACCGTCGGAGGAGCTGCGCCGCGACGCGTTGATGACCGCATTCCTGGCTCGGGCCGGCGCGGAACATGGCCAGACGTTCGGGGACTACGAGACGGCATGGCGTTGGTCGGTCGACGACCCCGAGGCCTTCTGGGCGGCGGTCGTTGACTTCTTCCATGTTCCGTTCACCACGCCAGCGACCCGGATCCTCGCCGACGACCGGATGCCGGGTGCCCGCTGGTTCGAGGGGGCGACCCTCAACTACGCGGAAGCAGTGTTCGCCCGGGCGTCCGGGTATCGTGCGGCGCTGCTGGCGGCATCCGAGCACCGACCGGTTCGCGAGATCGCGTGGGACACATTACGCCGCGATGTGGCGGCAGCCGCGGCTGGGCTGCGGCGACTCGGCGTGCGTCGTGGCGACCGGGTCGCGGCCATCATGCCGAATGTCCCGGAGGCGGTCGTCGGGCTGCTGGCGACCGCGAGCCTCGGCGCGATCTGGTCAAGCTGCGCTCCGGAGTTCGGTGCACAGAGCATCGTGGATCGGCTGCGTCAGATCGAGCCGACCGTCCTCCTCGCCGTCGACGGCTACCGTTTTGGAGGACGCTCGTTCGATCGTCGCGCGGTCATCGAGGAGGTTCGCGCCGCACTGCCGAGCCTCTCGGTGACGGTACTGATCCAAGACCTCGATCCAAGCGCTTCACTCGATGGCGACGGCTGGCTCTTTTGGGCGGAGATGCTGGTCGATGCCGGCGATGGTAGCGAGCTCAAGTTTGAGCCCGTCCCGTTCGACCATCCACTCTGGATCCTGTTCTCGTCCGGCACGACGGGTCTGCCCAAGGCCATCGTCCACGGCCATGGCGGGGTCGTCTTGGAGCATGTCAAGTCGATCGGGTTGCATCTCGACGTGCGGCCCGGCGATCGGCTGATGTGGTTCACGACGACCGGCTGGATGATGTGGAACTTCCTTGTCGGGACATTGCTGGTCGGAGGGACGGCGGTGCTCTATGACGGCAGCCCTGGACACCCGGACCTCGATGTCCTGTGGGCCCTCGCCGCGTCAACCGGCACGACCCACCTGGGAGCCAGCGCGTCGTATCTGATGGCCTGCCGCAAGGCCTCGTTGCACCCGGCAGTGACGCATGACCTGGCGCGTCTGCGCTGCATCGGCTCGACCGGATCGCCACTGCCGGTGGACGGGTTCCGCTGGGTGTACGACGCCGTCGGATCGGATGTCTGGCTTGCCTCGGTGAGCGGTGGGACCGACGTGGTCAGCGCATTCGTGGGTGGCTGTCCGCTCCTGCCGGTTCGCGCCGGGGAGCTCCAATGTCGGAGCCTGGGTGCCCGGGTCGAGGCCTTCGACGAGGTCGGTCGATCGCTGGTCGGTGTCACCGGTGAGCTCGTCATCACGGCCCCGATGCCCTCGATGCCGGTCTTCTTCTGGAACGACCCCGATGGCGCCCGATACCGAGAGAGCTACTTCGAGACGTACCCGGGGGTTTGGCGGCACGGCGACTGGATACGGCTCACCGCGTCAGGCGGTGCGGTCATCGAGGGGCGCTCCGACTCCACCCTGAACCGCGGCGGCGTGCGCTTCGGGACGAGCGAGCTGTACGGGGTCGTCGATGCCGTGCCCGAGGTCGCGGACTCGATGGTCATCGGGCTGGAGGGGGACGATGGGTCGTACTGGATGCCGCTGTTCGTGGCGCTGCGGCCAGGTGCGGTCCTGGACGATGGGCTTCGAGCCCGGATCGCAGCAGCCATCCGGTCCGGCCTATCGCCGCGGCATGTGCCGGACGAGATCGTGGCCGTTCCGGCGATCCCGCGGACCCTGACCGGCAAGAAGATGGAAGTCCCGGTGAAGCGACTCTTGGCGGGTCAGTCCCTGGCGTCCGTCGCCGCGCCCGGAACGACGACCCACCCCGAGGCGCTGGATGCGTTCGCCGTCATCGGGCGCGAGCGCGCACAGCGAGCTGCCGAGCGGGCCGCGCGGGTCGCCAAGGCCTGACGCTCAGGGGCGGTCGGCGGCCAGGCCCACCCGCTCGAGGAAGGCGATCCGGGCATGGAGGTGGTGGATCCCACCGCCGTCGTGACCGTTGTACGGCCAGACGTCGATCTCGTGTGCCCCCGCGTAGTGGTTGAACGCCGCGAAGACGGTCGACGGCGGACAGATCGGGTCCATCAGCCCGACGGAGAAGAGCGCCGGCGCCGTCGCTCGAGTCGCGAAGTTGACGCCATCCACGTACGAGAGCGTCTCGAACA
>JBKKDW010000175.1:0-3710 GCA_046708025.1 Candidatus Limnocylindrales bacterium | reverse complement strand
CGATCGCCCGCGACACGGTCGACTGGGTGGAGCCGTTCGAGACCACGCTGGAGTGGGACCTGCCGTTCGCCAGGTGGTTCGTCGGTGGCAAGCTCAACATGAGCTACAACTGCGTCGACCGGCACGTCGAGCGCGGTCTCGGCGACAAGGTCGCGTATCACTGGATCGGCGAGCCCGGCGACACCCGGACACTGACCTTCCGCGACCTCCAGCGCGAGGTCAGCAAGGCGGCAAACGCGCTCAAGGAGCTGGGCGTCACGACGGGCGACCGGGTCGCGATCTACATGCCCATGATCCCCGAGCTGCCGATCGCCATGCTCGCCTGCGCCCGGATCGGCGCGCCGCACACGGTCGTCTTCGGGGGCTTCTCTGCCGAGGCCCTGTCGGGGCGGATCAACGACTGTGGTGCCCGGGTCCTGATCACGGCCGACGGCGGCTACCGGCGGGGCAAGGCGGTCGGCCTCAAGCAGCACGCCGACGAGGCGCTGGCGACCGCCCCGACGATCGAAGCCGCGATCGTGGTCAAGCGGACCGGGCACGACATCGCGATGGTCGAGGGACGCGACCATTGGTGGCACGATATCGTGGACCGCCAGTCCGAGGACTGCCCGCCGGTGCCGGTCGAGTCCGAGCACATGCTCTACCTGCTCTACACCTCGGGCACGACGGCCACGCCCAAGGGCATCCTGCATACGACGGCCGGTTACCTGCTCGGGACGTCGTTCAGCCACGAGGCGATCTTCGACATCAAGCCCGACGACGTCTACTGGTGTGCTGCGGACATCGGTTGGGTGACCGGGCACTCGTACATCGTCTACGGGCCGCTGGCCAACGCCACGACGGGGATCCTGTACGAGGGCGCGCCGGACACGCCGGCCTGGGACCGCTGGTGGCAGATCATCGAGGACTACAAGGTCTCGATCCTGTATTGCGCGCCGACGGCGATCCGGGCGTTCATGAAGCAGGGCGAGGCCTGGCCGGCCCGGCACGACCTGTCCACGCTGCGCGTCCTGGGGTCGGTCGGCGAGCCGATCAACCCCGAGGCCTGGCTGTGGTACCGCGAGCACATCGGCGGCGGGCGAACTCCGATCGTCGATACCTGGTGGCAGACCGAGACGGGCCAGATCCTCATCACGCCATTGCCCGGCGTCACCACCACCAAACCCGGCTCGGCGACCTTCCCGTTCCCCGGAATCGACGCCGACGTCGTGGACGCCGATGGCAACTCGGTGCCGCTCGGCGGGGGAGGCTACCTCGTCCTGAAGCGGCCGTGGCCGGCCATGCTGCGTGGCATCTACGGCGACCCGGAGCGCTACTTCGAGACGTACTGGAAGCGCTTCCCAGGGATGTACTTCGCCGGCGACGGGGCCAAGCGCGACGAGGACGGATACCTCTGGCTGCTCGGCCGGGTCGACGACGTGATGAACGTGGCCGGCCATCGGATCTCGACCACCGAGGTCGAGTCGGCCCTGGTCGACCACCGATCGGTGGCCGAGGCGGCCGTGGTCGGCAAAAAGGACGATGTCACGGGCCAGGCGATCTTCGCCTTCGTCATCCTCAAGGCGGACCAGGAGCCGTCAGATGCACTCGCCGTGCAGCTGCGCGAGCATGTCGCCAAGGTTATCGGCCCGATCGCCCGTCCGAAATTCCTGATGTTCGTGCCAGACCTGCCCAAGACCCGCTCCGGCAAGATCATGCGGCGGCTGCTGCGGGACATCTCCGAGGGGCGGGTCCTCGGCGACACGACCACACTGGCAGACACGACCGTGGTGGAGACCATCCGCGAGAACACCGGCACGGCGGAGGAGTAGGGTGCCGTTCGACTTCCTGCGCCGGAAGAAGGAATCGCCGGGCGGGTCGGCGTCCACCGATCCGCCCCGGAGGTCGGCCGGTTCCGGTGCCGGCGTCGCATTCGAGGGCATGACCGAGGATTGGCGGCTGGTCGGGCGGATGCTCGTGGAAGGCCGCCTCTCGGACGCCCTCAACAAGCGCGAGCCGATCGCCCTCGCCGACGTGCAATGGGCCCCGCTGGACGGGAGTGAGCCGCTCGGACCGGCGCCGGGCCTGAAGTCTGTCGATCCGTACGACCTGGTCCTCGTGATCGCCAGGCCGGACTCGCTGCCGGCCATGTCCGAGGCAGAACGCTCGGCGCACAAGGTGCACAAGGTCAGCTACGAGGTCGGCCTGGAGGTCCCGCCATTTCGCGTGATCGGGACCGTCCTGCTCTATCCCGGTTACGAACCGATCCGCCTGCTGGAGCGCTCGAACGAGATGTTCGTGCCGGTGGTGAACGCCACGGCCACGATGGCCGGCCAGCCGGCCAGCCGGCCCGAGACGGACGTCATCCTGGTCAACCGGGCGTACCTCCGTGGCGTCGAGCAGGTGGACGCCCGGACGGGCGAGCGCTACGAGAAGCTGCCTGGCGGCTCGCTGGGTGGCGCCCAGTGGACGGACAAGACCCGGTAGGAAACCTCCGTCAGGCGCGCGCCAGCTCCTTGACTCGTGACGGGAAGCGGAAGCCAGTTCGTACGTTGACATCCGGCCTGGGCGTGCGCAGGACCCGGTCGGCCAGGCTGTCGAAGTCGGTGGTGATCTTCTCGCGGGGGAACATCTCGGTCACGGTCCGGCCCTCGTTGGCGGCGCGGACGAAGAGCAGGCCGGCCGAGCGGATGAGGGCAAAGGCGGGCATGCCGACGGTCCGCTCCATGTCGGCCACGGAGACGCCGCTGTTGGCCCGGTTGACGACCATCGCCAGGCGCTCGCGGCAACCGAGGGCGCCCGCGACCTCCACGAACTGAACGGCGGCACGCAGGGCGGGCACGTCCGGCGTGACCGGCACGAGGATCCGATCGGCCTCGTCAAAGATGGCCAGATTGAGCGCGCTGTAGGACGGATGCAGGTCGACGACGATGACGTCGAATGCACGTCGCGCCGCGCCGATGGCGGCGATGACACGGGCCGGCTCCAGGATTTCCGTGCGCATCGGCGAGTCGGTCAAGGCAACGACCCGGAGACCGGACCGATGGGTCGATGCCAGCTCGACCAGGCTCTCCGGCGGGCCGCCCTCGGCCTCATCGCGCCAGCTATCGGCCACGGTCCGAACCTCTTCGATCGCGAACGAGGTCGTCACGTGGCCGGTCACGGTGTCGGCGTCGATGAGCAGGACGGATTTGCCCTCGCGAGCCTGGACCGATGAGGCAAGATTGGTCGCGACCGTCGTCTTGCCGACGCCACCCTTGGGGTTGAAGACGGCGATCAGGGTCGCCCGCCGGCTCCAGTCGTCCTGTCCGCTCGAGCCCGCCTGGAGCACCGGGCCACTGCCGTCGTCGACGGTCTCGCGCCGGATGCACATCGCCTCGACGCGCCAACGGATCGAATCGACCGAATACGGCCGGCTGAAGTATTCGTTGCCGGCACCGTCGTCGGCGGGGGAGAGGCGCTCGAGTGCGCTGGCCGAGACGACCGTCAGGGCAGGAACGGCGCGCCCGCCATCGGACAGGGCGTGCTGGAAGGCAATGGCCTCATCCTCCTCGATCTCGCCATCGAGGATGGCCAGGGCAACGTCGCGCCGGCCATCGAGTAGCAATTCCAGCTCGATCGGCCGGTCAACGGCGATCGGCTCGAATCCGGCGTTCGCCAGCTCCGCGCAGACAGGCTGGGATTCACTGGCTGGCAGAGCGACGACAATGGCGGGACGGGCCACGGATGAC
>JBKKDW010000174.1:0-5731 GCA_046708025.1 Candidatus Limnocylindrales bacterium | reverse complement strand
AGCCTTCCTCGTCGCGGTCAGCCTCGATGCCGAGCTCCTCGAGTGTGTCGATGGGCACCCCGACGTCGCCGACGCGGTTGCCCAGACTCGCGTAGTACTCGTGCGGCAAACCCAGGAACTCGACGCCGTTCTCCCGCAGGCGGCGGACTGTCGCCACGATGTCGTCGGTGCGCATCGCGATGTGCTGGCAGCCCGGCGAGCGGTACCAGTCCAGATACTCCTGGATCTGGCTCTTCTTCGTGGCCGGTGCCGGCTCGTTGATCGGGAACTTGATTCGGCCATTGCCGTTGGTCATGACCTTGGACATCAGGGCCGAATATTCGGTATGAATCACCTTGTCGTCGTAGTGGATCAGCTGTGCGAATCCGAGCACGTCACGGTAGAAGGCGACGAAGCGGTCCATCTCGCCGAGCTCCACGTTGCCGACGCAGTGATCGACCTCGAGCAGCGACAGGCCGGACGCTGCGCGCGCGGGCGACTTCACCCTGCGATAGCCCGGCGCGAACGCGCCGAGGTACGTCGAGCGATCGACGAACGAGTGAAGGACCTCACCGTAGGTGTGGATCGATGCCCGCCGGAGCGTGCCGTCCTCGCCGCCGTCGAGCTCGGTCGGTGCGAGTGCGGAGACCGCGCCGCGGGAGGTCGTCTCACGCCAGGCGGACTCGACGTCGTCGACCGCGAAGGCGATGTCGTGAACGCCGTCGCCGTGCACTCGAACGTGGTCGGCGATCTCGCCGTCGGGGGTCAGCGGGGCGGTGAACACGAACCGGATGTCGTTCTGGACCATGACGTAGCTGGCCCGGTCGCGGACCTTCGTCTCCAGGCCGCTGAAAGCGACCGGGGTGAAGCCCCACATGGCCCGGTAGTAGGCGCTTGCCTGACGGGCGTTGCCCACCCAGAACTCCACGTGATCGATGCCCTTGAGGGGCAGAAAGTCGGCCGCCCTGGCATAGGCGTCCGAGTCGGTCGTGGCACCAGCCTGGTTGGCAGCGCCGCGCGAAATCGTCTCCGTCATCGCGGACCTCCCATTCGTCCTGACCATCAATCCTACGCCTCGCATGCCACACTGGAACTCATGGACGTTGTCGATCTCAACCTGCGGTGGGCGGCGGCACGCGATCGGCTGACGGAGCTGGGGCGGACGCTGCGGGATGGCGGGCCATGGCCGCTCGCCGAACGCTTCGATCACTCGCCGGAAGCCGACTGGGGTCCGCGCGAGACCATGGCCCACCTGGCCGAGATGCTGCCGTACTGGCTGGGCGAGGCAGAACGGCTGATCGACATGACCGACGGCCCGGAGCCGTTCGGGCGCGACGCCACGAACGACGTCCGCCTGGCGATCATTGCCCGAGATCGGACCTTGCCGATCCGCGAGCTCGAGGCCCGGGTGGCGAACGGCATCGAGCGCTGGCGCGGCCGCTGGCCCGAGCTCGACGACGCGGCCAGAACGCGGCAGGGCCTGCATCCAACGCTGGGTGAGATGACCGTCACGGAGCTTGCCGCCCGCTTCGTCGCGAAGCACCTCGAGGACCATCTCGACCAGCTGGTGGCGACAACCGCGGTCGATACGGGCATGGCCTGAAGCCAGGCCAGGGGCCGCCGAGCAAGATGTTCATCCTGTACGCCATCCCGGTCGGGATCGTGCTCGGCTATCTGCTGGGCGGCCGTCTCGAGCGGCTCGGCAGGCTGAGCTTCCGCTGGGCGCCACTGGCCCTGCTCGGGCTGGCGATCCAGGTCGCGCTCTTCTCCGATCCGGTGGTTGCGGTCGTAGGCGACGCCGGACCTCCGATCTACGTGGCGTCGACGGCCGCCGTGCTCATGTCGGTCCTGCGCAATATCGCGCTTCCCGGCATCGCGATCGTGGCGCTGGGGGCGTGCAGCAACCTGGTCGCCATCGTCCTGAACGGGGGGTACATGCCGGCTGATCCAGCGGCCCTGGCCTCGATCGGCGGCATCGAGCCCGGTTACTCGAACAGCAGCGTGGTGGCCGATCCGGCCCTCCGGCCGCTGACCGACATCTTCGCCCTGCCGGCCTGGGTCCCGTTTGCCAACGTGTTCAGCATCGGCGACGTCCTGATCGCGCTCGGGGTTGCGCTGACCATCGCGGTCGCGATGCGGTCGCGGTCGACGGTCGGCGCGACGGACGATGAGGTCGGGCGGTGACGCTTCCGGAGATCGGGTCCGGCCTGCCCCAGGTCGTGTTGCGGGTGGCCGTGGTCTACCTCTTTCTGATCGTGGTGCTCCGCCTGTCGGGCAAGCGCGAGGTCGGACAGATGTCGATCCTCGAGCTGATCGTCGTCCTGCTTATCTCGGACGCGGTCCAGAATTCGATGGTTGGCGAGAACACGTCCTTGTGGGGTGGTCTCGTGGCGGTCCTGACGCTGCTTGGTCTCGATTACGGCTTCAAGGCGTTGACCCTCCGCTCGGGCCGGCTCCGTCGAGCGATCGAGGGTGAGCCTCGCCTGCTGGTCCGTGATGGCCGGCTGCTGACCAAGGCGTTGCGCGAGGAGAAGATCGAGGCCGAGCAGGTCCGCGCCGCGGTGCGCGCCCAGGGCCTGGCGCGCGTAGAGGATGTCCGGCTGGCCGTGCTCGAGACCGACGGGTCGATCAGCGTTATCCCGATGGCCGACCAGCGTCGTGGGGAGGATGGGTAGCCGGCCGCTAGGTTTGAGGCTCGTCGAGGACGTGGGTCTTGAGGAAGGTCAGGATCCGCTCAATGGAATCGCGCCGGTTCTCGCGGCGCTCCCAGCCGTGCGCTTCCTCGTCGTACCAGTGCACCTCGTGCTGCTTCCCCTCGATTTCCAGGGCTTCGACCATCCGCTCGGTCATGAGCGGGACGACCCGTTTGTCCTTTCGCCCGTGGAGAATCAGGAGCGGCGCCTGGATCCGCTCGGCCTGATAGACCGGCGAGCCGCGACGGTAGACGTCACGCCGGCCGGGGTCGTCGGGCGAACCCATCATCTTGTGCAGGTCCAGACGACCGACCCGATCGCCGTGTCGGTAGCTCTCGGCAATCTCCGAGTCGCCGTACAGATCGACGCCGGCTCGCCACAGCCCAGGCTCGTCAACCAGAGCGCACAGGACCATGTAGCCGCCATACGAGCCGCCATAGATCGCGAGCCGCCCGTCGGACCAGGGCTGGCCGGCCGCCCAACGCGCCGCATCGACCAGATCATGCACGTCGGCGTGGCCCCACTCGCCGTGGTTGGCCTGCCGGAAGGCCCGTCCGTAGCCGGTCGAGCCTCGAAAGTCGACATCGAGGACGGCGAAGCCCTCGGACACCAGGCGCTGCTTGAACGGCGCGAAGACCCGAAACGTCTGTCCGGTTGGGCCGCCGTGGACGTACAGGATCGTGGGGACCCGCCGGCCGCCGCGCTTGCCCGTCGCCGCCGCCGGCCGCCAGACGGTGCCTTCCACTCGCAGGCCATCACGAGCCGTGACTGCGACCCGCTCCGGGATCGCAATCCGTCCCGGCGACAGGGCCGGGCGCATGGCGGCCGGCAGGGAATCGGTGACCTGGCGCGGCCGCGAACCGTCCGGTGCGACGCCGGGGACCGGCAGCAGCCACAGATCCTGGGGGTGCGCCTCGTTCTCACCGACGGCGGCAACCCACGCGCCGTCGGGCAGCCAGCCGACCGATCGCCAGACGCCGTCCCAGGGATTGATCCGCTGGCCGGTCGCGGCGACCGAGACCGTGCGCGGGGCCTTGGGCGGCCGACCGCGACCGCGCTTCGGCACGACCCCGGCCGCTAGCTCGCCCACGATCAGGTCCTGGAGCCCGTCGTGGACCTCGACGTACACGAATCGCTCGCCATCAGGGGACGGGAGCGGCGCATCGCCGAGCCCGCCCACCGGCTCACCGTGGTCGCGCTCGCCAGCGGTCAGCACGATTCGATCGCGTCCGTCCGCGCTCCGCCTGGCGACCTGGAACCAGCCGTCGGCATCGGTCAGGTAGAGCAGCGAGCCGTCGGCCAACCAACGGGCGCCGACGTCCAGGCAGTCCTCACCGGCCACGGTCTGGCTCGCCCCGGTCGCCAGGTCGACGAGCGAGATCTGCGAGGTATCGCTCGGTTCCGGCCGGCGGTGGGCCATGACCGCGAGGCGCGCGCCGTCGGGCGCCCACTCGAATGCAACGACATCGATGCCGGATTCGGTCACGACCCTGGCTTCGGGCGGCTTTGGGGCGGCGGCCGGGCGGCCGCGACGCGGAACCGGAGCGTCGGTCAGCCAGATCTGCGACCAGCCGCGCCGCCGCGAGATGAACGCGAGGCGCTGCCCGTCGGGCGACCAGCGCGCCTGCTGGCCACTGCCGGGCTTGCCGACCACCCGTGAGACGCGTGACCCATCGATCTTCATGACCCAGATCTCGTCGTCGCGGACGTAGGCGATCCGGCGACCGTCAGGCGACCACTGCGGGTCGGAGATGGGCTTCTCGGAGGCGGTCAGCTGGATCGGGTAACCGCCGCGCAACGACAGCATGAAGGCCTGGCGGGCGCCACCGGATTCGGCCGTATAGGCCACGATCCGATCGCGCGGATGGAGCCGGAATTCGCGCGGGCTGTCGACTGCCGCGATCGCCTCGGCCGAGAGCGTCGCCGGGGTCGCCGGAGGCGTCGTGGTCATCGGCCCCCGGGCCGACGCTCAGGAGCCGACCCGACGGACGCCTCGAGCTGATCGCCGAGCTCAACGGTTCGGCGATAGGCCGCCCAGACGGCCTCCGACAGGACCGTCCGCAGGCGCCCCGACTCGAGCTCATGGAGTGCCGCGGCGGACGTGCCGCCGGGCGAGGTGACCATGTTGCGCAGCTCGGCCGGATGCATCCCGGATTGCTTGGCAAAGAGGGTAGAGCCCTCCAGCGTCTCGATCACCAGGTCGTGGGCGATGTGGCGCGGAAAGCCGAGATGCACGGCGGCGTCGATCAAGGCCTCCATTACCAGGAAAACGTAGGTCGGGCCCGTGCCGGACACGGCGGTCGCCATCGCCACCATCTTCTCGTCGTCGACCTCGAGTTCGCGGCCGAGCGCTCCAAGGAGCGCGGCGGCCTGGGCGCGCTGCTCCGGGGTGCACTCTGGCGTGGCGTACCAGACGGTCATCCCCCGGCCGAGCCGGGCCGGCGTGTTTGGCATGCTGCGCACGACCTGTTCGTGACCAAGGATGCCGGTGAGCGCGGCGCAGGTTGCGCCGGCCAGGACGCTCAGCACCAGCTGGCCCGCGCTCAGCTGCGGGCCGATCTCGCGGCCAACCTTGCCGAGCATCTGGGGCTTGATCGCAAGAATGACGACGTTCGCACCCTCGACGGCCTGCACGTTGCTCGCCGCAGTCCGGATGCCGTAGTCGCGGGCAAGGTGCTCGCGCCGCTCGGCGCGCTGGTGGCTGGCCACGATCTGGGCGGGCTGGACCAGCCCGCCGCGCAGGATGCCCGCGATCATCGCCTCGGCCATCACGCCGGAACCGACAGTCGCAATGGTGGACTTCGCCAGGGGGGACATCGCGCGGAGTATAGCGGCGCGTCGGGAGCGCTCCGGGGCGTCAGGGGCCGTTTCGCCCGGCGCTCGGCCGACCGCCTGCCGTAGCCCTTCAGGGTGGCCCCGGCGCGGACCATTGTCATGTGACATCCGGCACCAACGGGCGGCTAGCCTCAACCGGCGGCGACCGACTCGATCGGACACGGGCCTCGACCGCTCAAGAAGGACGTGACATGGCCTACTCAACGCGCTTGACCTCATTCCGG